>CAZVCQ010000111.1:0-8166 GCA_964626085.1 uncultured bacterium | reverse complement strand
TCCTTCTACCAGGGTCATCAAGTCGAAGTCGTCGACCTGCCCGGGACCTACAGTCTGACCTCATACTCGCTCGACGAGAAGGTCGCCCACAACTACCTCGTCCAAGAGCGGCCCGACACCGTCGTGGCCGTCGTGGATGCCGCAAACCTCGAGCGCAACCTGTACCTTGTCGTCCAGTTGCTTGAGCTCGGGGCCAAGGTGGTTGTGGACCTGAACATGGTGGACGTGGCAAAGAACCAGGAAGTCGTCGTCGATGCGGTTGCGCTGGAGAAGGCGTTGGGAGTGAAGGTCGTCACGACGGTCGCGAACAAGAATGAGGGATTGGACGACCTCAAGCGGCTGATTCACGACATCGGACGGGTGGAGCTGGGTCCGCGGCCGCGCGTCGACTACGGCGAAGACATCGAGGCTGAAGTTGACGCCTTGACCAATGCCGTCCAGACCTGCCCGAACAACGGGCTGCCAATCCGCTGGCTGGCCCTGCGCATCCTGGAGGGTGACACCGACGAGCTGCACCATTTCGACGCGGGCCCGTGCTCGGTCGCGGTGCGGGAAACGCTCGCCGGTTCCACCGCGCGGCTCAAATCAAGGCTGGGCGAAGACATCGAGAGCCACATCGTCGGGCGACGCTCCGCTTTCGTCCGCGGCCTGGTGCGCGAGTGCGTACGCCAGCCGGCCGGCTCGGTGCAAACGGCTTCCGACCGGATCGACCGGGTCATGACTAACCGATGGCTCGGCATTCCGCTGTTCCTGGTGCTCATGGGGTTGGCTTTTGTACTCGTGTTCCGGCTGGGCGCGCCGCTTTCGGGATTGATTGACGCCGCGTTCACCCGGCTCGGAGCCGGACTGGTCGCCGGGTTATCGGCCGTGCGCGCGCCCGAATGGGTCGGCTCCTTGCTGGCCGACGGGCTGGTCGGCGGTATCGGCTCGGTGCTGGTCTTCGTCCCCAATATCGCGTTGCTCTTTCTGGCTATCTCGATTCTCGAAGACTCCGGGTACATGGCACGGGCTGCGTTCGTGATGGACCGGCTGATGCACGCGCTCGGCCTGCACGGCAAATCGTTCATCCCGTTGATAATGGGGTTCGGCTGCTGCGTGCCCGCGGTGCTGGCCACCCGTTCGCTGGACTCGCGCAAGGACCGGCTGCTGACCATCATGATTGCGCCGCTGATGTCGTGCTCGGCGCGGCTGCCGATATACACGCTCTTCGCCGCGGCGTTCTTCCCGCGCCGGCAGTGGCTGGTCGTCTTCTCGCTCTACCTGCTGGGAATCGTGCTCGCAATCATCGTCGCCCGCGTGCTGCGCAGCCTGCTGTTCAGAGGCGAGACCACGCCGCTTATCATGGAACTCCCGCCGTACCACGCGCCGGTGCTGAAACATCTTCTGCGCAGCACCGGCCACCGCACCTGGCTCTTCGTGCGCAAGGCGGGCACGGTCATCGCGGTCGCAGTTGTCCTGCTCTGGATACTGGCCCGGCTGCCGTGGGGCGCGGACTACGCATCACAGCAGACTCTTATCGGCCGCATCGGGACTCAACTGGCGCCGATCTTCGCACCGGCCGGCTTCGGGTTCTGGCAGGCGGCGGTGTCGCTCCTTGCCGGCATCGTCGCCAAGGAACTGGTCGTCGGCACGCTGGGTACCCTCGCCGGAGCGGGCAATCACGGCCTGGTCGCAGCGCTGCACGTTCACTTCACGCCGCTCTCGGCCTACGCCTTCATGGCCATGTCGCTAATCTACATTCCCTGCGTCGCGACGATCGCCGCAATCCGGCGCGAAGCCGGTTGGCGGTGGGCCTGGCTGACAACCGGGTACACCCTCATCCTCGGCTGGGCGGTCGCAGTCGCCATTTACCAGTTCGGTCGGCTTCTCGGTGCCTAGCCGGCCCGACCGGACCGCCGGGTCACGCGCTTAAGCGAGGCGCTGTGCAAGATGGAGGTCTGGCTGGAGCAGTTGAGCGAGAATCGCCAGCGGGTGTGGTCTGCGACTTTGCGGCCAGTGGGCTTGAGTTGACTGACGGCAGAGTCACGTGTCGACCAGCGACCAAAGACCCGGTGGCTGTCGGCGCCATCTGTAGTCCATGTCCTGACAATAGAGCGCAACCTGTGCCCCGTTCTTGACCTTCGTCCCTTCCCGCGGGGCTGGAAGCGTCGAACTACTGGCGCTATAGTAGTGCTCTTGAAGCCATCTGACCCGACCATCATCGAACTGCTGCGCAGGCACGGCCTGCCGTCAACACGGAGGCGGCGGCGACTGGTATGATCGCCTTCGGACCGGTTCCCTCGCGGCGACTGGGAAGAAGCCTTGGCATAAATAACATCCCGCCCAAGAACTGCACCTATTCCTGCGTTTACTGCCAGGTTGGAAGGACGCTCAACAATGGTGTCGAGCGCCGGCAGTTCTACGAGACCGACGCGGTGTTGGCCGCTGTTCGCAAGAAACTTGAAGAGTCAATAGCGATTGGCGAGCAGGTTGATTACCTGACTTTTGTGCCCGACGGCGAGCCGACGCTGGACGTCAACCTTGGCAGGGAGATTGAAGGTCTGAGCTCTTTGGATGCGAGAATCGCCGTGATTACCAATGGTTCGCTGCTCTGGCGCGAAGATGTCCGGGCGGAACTGAAGAAAGCGGACTGGGTTTCGTTCAAAGTCGATTCAGTCCTGGAGCGGGTGTGGCGCCGGGTAAATCGGCCTCACCGAAGCCTGAGCCTTGATGCAATTCTGAACGGAATGCTCGACTTCGCCGGGACCTATGCCGGAACGCTGGTCACCGAGACGATGCTGGTCGAAGGTACTAATGATACTGACGCAAACGTGGCAGCGGTAGGTGATTTCCTGGCGCGGCTCCGGCCCGCGGTTTCCTACCTCGCTATTCCGATACGGCCGCCGGCCGAGAAACAGGTACGGCCGCCCGCTGAAGTGGTCGTCAATCGTGCCTATCAGCTCCTTAGTGAGAAGTACAACCGTGTCGAGTACATGATTGGCTACGAGGGAAACGCCTTTGCGTTCACGGGCGATGTTGAGCAGGACCTGCTCAGCATTACTGCGGTTCACCCGATGCGGGAGGAAGCGGTCACTGATTTTCTGAAACGGGCCGGCGCGGGATGGAGCGCCGTACAGCGTGTGGTGGGCCGCGGCGAGCTCGTCGAGACCGAATATGAAGGGAAGAAGTTCTATCTCAGGAAGTTCAAGGATGACGTTCAGTCGTAGTTCCTCGGCGGCCGGCGCGTTACCTTAGACGGATGGAAGATAACCTCCTTTACGGACTGGCGCTGTCAACCATTGCGGGGTTGGCGACGACCCTCGGCAGTGTCGTCGGACTAGTGGTCAGGAGACCAAGACCGGGGTTCATGTCATTTACCCTTGGGTTCTCTGCCGGAGTGATGTTGCTCGTGTCCTTCGTGGAGTTGCTTCGGAGCGGGATCGAGGCGACGGGATTCTTTGCCGGCATGTTGGCGTTCTTCGGCGGGATGCTCTTCATGCTGCTGCTTGATTTCTTCATTCCCCACCAGTACAAGGCAGAGCATCCGGTGAACAAGGGCATGCCCGGGTCACAGAGGCTGATGAGAACCGGCCTGCTGGTCGCCCTGGGTATCGGCATTCATAACCTGCCCGAGGGCATGGTCACTCTTGCCGGTGCGTTGCACGACCGCTCGATGGGTGTTGCGATAGCCGTGGCGATAGCCATCCACAATATCCCGGAGGGCCTGGCGGTTTCGGTCCCGATCTACGCGGCCACCGGGTCGCGGTCAAAGGCGTTTTGGTGGTCATTTCTTTCCGGCGTTTCCGAGCCGGTCGGAGCCGGGCTGGTTGCGCTCGTGCTTATGCCCTTTCTTACGCCGACACTACTGGGCCTGATCATGGCCGGGGTCGCAGGGGTTATGGTCTTCATCTCGATTGACGAACTCGTACCGGTAGCATTTTCCTATGGCCACGAGCACTCGGCTATCACCGGCACCATCGTCGGCATGGCGGTCATGGCGCTAAGCCTCTGGCTGCTCCGGTGAGCTATTGGAGCTGACGGTGGTCTCCGGCTAACCGGGCACGAGGCCAGGACCGGGTCCAGATGCTGTTCCTGTGAAAGGCGCACTGCTGCCAGACGATTGGCAGGCTTCGCATCCGTCAAGTCACGGTGACCTTGTGGCCGAAGCAGTTCCACTGAGTCTGCGGGAAGTATAACATCTACGTGCTGAAGTAGTGACAACGCTCCGAAACACCCAGGGTCACCCGGCGCCGGCGGCCCTACCTTTTCCGCCAGTTGCCCCGCACGGGACGCCGCCAGAAGCCGAGCGGCCGGCAGAACCCGGCGTCAATCTGACGTCAGCCGGCACGGGCGGCCAGTTCTTCAAGCGCCGGGCCGAGGGCCCGGAAGTCGCGGACGACCGCGTGCGCACGGCTGGCGTCGTGCCGGCAGTTCCAGTCGAGCAGGACCGCCGTCATCCCCTGGTTGAGAGCGCCGACTACGTCCCGATGTTCGCTGTCGCCGACGTGCACCGTTTCCCACGGCGCGACGCTCAGGGCCGCGAGCGCGAGCCGGAACGGGCGCTCGTGGGGCTTCAGGAAGCCGGACTCATCGGAGAACACGAACGCCGAGAAGCGGTCGAGCAGACCGTGACGTTCGAGCATCAGCCGCGGCACCAGCATGTGTCCTTGGTCACCCCTGAGCCGCCAGGCGAAGAGCCTTCGCGGCCGACGATTCTCCACGGAGTTCGCCTTGAGCGGCGGGCGAGAGGATGCTTCGCTGCGCTCAGAATGACAGCAATCGAAGGGCCCAGAATGACCCGCCCGACCTATACCAACCTACCCCGCCAGGTTGTCAGGGAATTACGCTTACACCGTTCTAGTGAGCGGGCGCGACTGAGTCTGTTGCCGCGACAATCGGCCCGACCGGCCGGGCGAGGTCAGCCAGATAGGATGCCTTGAGCGCATTGAACTCGGGCATGTTCTTTCTCGCGACCGGCTCGGCCCGCGGCGGAATCACCTTGAGCGGGTTGACCGGCTTGCCGCCCTGCCTGACTTCAAAGTGCAGGTGCGGTCCGGTCGCCAGACCGGTCATCCCGACATAGCCGACCGTCTGCCCCTGGCGCACGCTCCGGCCGGCCTTCATGCCTGCGCCGTACCGCGAAAGATGCCCGTAGCACGAAACCAGCCCGCCCGCGTGGCGTATCTGGACGAAGTTGCCGTACCCGCCGTTCCTCCGGGCCATCGTCACGGTTCCGTCGGCGATTGCGCTCACCGGCGTGCCGGTCGGCGCACCGTAGTCAATGCCCGTGTGCTGCCGCCACGTCCGCAGGATGGGATGGAACCTCATGCCGAAGTAGGAAGTGACCTTGGCGAACTGCAGGGGTGAACGGAGCACGGTCTTGCGCAGTGACTGCCCCTTCTCGTTGTAGAAGTCATAGTGGCCGGAGGGGCTGCGGTAGTAGAACCCGAAGAAGTTCCCGGCCTGTCCTTTGTAGTGCACTGCGTACACGCGACCGTCCTTGTAGAACGCGGAGTCAACGTAGCACTTGTCCAGTAGCATCTCGAACGAATCGCCCTCAATGACCTCGGTCAGGAAGTCCACTTCGTAGCTCAGGACTTCCGCGAAATTCACCACCAGCGCCGGCGTTTCCCCGAGTTCGATCATCGAGTTCCAGAGCGAACCCTTGATGGTTCCACGTACGACCGCGCGCACGGTGTCCACCGGCCTGGTCTCTTTGGCCGCGATTGTCCCGGCCGAGTCAAACCGGACGTTGTACGATGTGACCGGGTCCTTCCGGTAGGTGATTCCGACGAGGTCGAGACCTTGATAGGCGAGCGCCACCACGTCGCCCGGGCGCATGTTCCTGAAGTTGAAGTCGGTCTTCGCCAGCGCCGCGTGTATGTCATTGACCTTCGTCTGGGGAAGGCACCAGCGAGCAAGCACGCCGGCCAGCACGTCGCCCTTGCACAGGCTGTCCTCGGCCACATACGTCGAATCCGCACTCGGAACCGGCGGTCCGCACACCGGGTGCTTCGTGGTCAGGCGCCGGACTACGAGGACCCCGACCGCTATCACTGCCAATCCGAGCAGAACCGCTGCAACCCGACCGACCAGTCCGCTTCCTTTGACCGGTCCGCTCCGCGGCTCCATCATAGCCACCTCAACACCTCAGTCCGACAGTGGTCGGCAGCGACCGTCTTCCGGAGTTCACGACGCCTGCCACCGTGATTCGTATAGGCAATGCAACACTCTGCCCCCTCCCTTCTATTCCCTCCCCCTTGAGGGGGAGGGAAGGGTGAGGGTGACGCAGGCGGTTCATTACTTGCGCGAAGCTCACTAGCCTCCGGCTATCAGCACTGCCGCAGCGACCACGCTCGTCCAGAGACCGTTCTTGTTGCCGATGGCGCTCTGGGTGACGTTGTGCGTGCGGACAATCTCCCCGGAGATTCGCCAAATCTCCTTCCGCTCGTCGTAGCTGGTGTCGGCGTTGAACTGGACGCCGAGCGTGGTGGCCAACATCTGGGCAGCCAGGTCTTCGGCGTAGTCGCCCGCCCGTTCCTCCCGTTCGCCGAACGAGTGGTACTCGGACAGGTAGCCGTAGGTGGCCGTGTCCTTGGGGACGGCGAGGCCGACTGACGCCGAAATCAGCCGGTGCGGTTCGCAGGTGGCGTTGTCGCTCATCACCACGAAGGTGATCTGTCCCGGCGTCAGTATCTTCAGGCCCTTGGCCCGGGGCAGAATCCGGCAGTGCGGCGGGAATATCGAGGAGACACGGACTAGGTTGAAGGCGGCTATCCCCGCATCGCGTAGCGCGCCTTCGAAACTGGCCAGCTTCTCGCGGTGGACGCCGACCCCTTTGGTTAGGAAGACGTTCTTCGGCAGTATCGCGGTCTTCCCGGGTCCGCACGGGTTTTCAATCATATGCCGCCATCCTTTCGCGGCTCTCCTGCAGCAGGTCTCCGGCCAGCGCCGCAATCTCGCCGCGCTTCCAGAAGGAGAGGCGCTCGTGGGCCGTGAAGTACTTGAGCGGAATGGGGTGGGTGCCGACCACAGCCTTGAGACCGTGCTTCTTCTCGATCAGCTCTTTGAACGCGGCCAGGCGCGGGCAGGGTGGATAGCCGACGACCAGTCCGGTCGCCAGGTGGATGACCTCGGTGCCGTTTTTTTTCATCTCCTCGGGGACGTACTCGATGTTGCCGCCCGGGCAGCCGCCGCAGGACGAGTAGCCGACGAGTTCCACGGTCTCATCCTTCGGGTAGCGAGCGAAGCCGCCGGTTCGCTCGCGGATGGCGCGCAGGCACTTGCCGCCGCCGCAGTTGGAGTAGCGGGAGCAGATGATGATGCCGATTCTCGCCATGGGGTGCCTTTCTCAGTGGTCGCAGAGGTTGGTGCCGGCCTGCAGGGTTCCGGCGAGATAGTCTTCAACCAGCTTCTCGGGCGTCTCGGCCGTCGCGCCGACGACGACCTTGATGCTGTTATCCGTGAACAAAAGCTGGGCGCGCTGGCCCATGCCGCCGGCAATGATTGTGTTCGCGCCTTGCTCGTGCAGCCAGCGCGGCAGCACTCCCGGTTCATGGGGCGGGGGGGTGAGCAACTGCTTGGCGGTGATTTCCCGTGTCTTCTCGTCCACATCCAGCAGGGCAAACTGCTCACAGTGGCCGAAGTGGGCGCATAGTTTTCCGTCGGCCAGGGGTATCGCGATTTTCATGACTTGTCTTTCCTTTCGTGTTTGTCGTTCTCTTCGAGCGCAATCAGCGGCCGGGCTATTGCCAGCAGCGCCTTCGCAGTCGGCGTCGAGGCGAAGTGCTGCACGAATGCCTGACCGTTGTCACAGGCCTCGGCAAGCATCGGGTCAATCGGGACCGAGCCGAGAAACGGCACGAGCATGTCGCGGGCGATTCCCCGCCCGGCTCCCGAACAGAATACCGTTGTGACTTCGCCGCACTTGGGGCAGGCGAAGCCGCTCATGTTCTCGACCACGCCCAGCACCGGTACGTTGAGCTTCCGGCAGAAGTTGATGGACTTGCGTACGTCCACCGCCGCGACCTTCTGGGGCGTGGTTACTACGACGGCGCCGTCCAGCTTGCCGATGAGCTGGACGACCGACAGCGGCTCATCGCCGGTCCCGGGTGGGGAGTCGATAATCAGGTAGTCCAGGTCTCCCCAGGCAACGTCCTTGAGAAACTGCTTGATGACGCCCATCTT
>CAZVCQ010000110.1:0-8174 GCA_964626085.1 uncultured bacterium | reverse complement strand
GCCGCCTATCAACGGCAAGGAGGCTCAGATGGCGTCATGGGAGTCGGACCAGCTCATAGTAGTGATGAAGCAGGGCAATGCCTGTGGAGCGAAGGGGCTGGCAGGACGACCGCGGAGCAGGGACACTTCTTCCGGACTCAGAACCGGGCAAAGGAAGTCAACAAAACTCGTCTCCATGACTTACTCGACGGAGGGTGAGGAGGTTGTCCTGGAGAGCCGGATGCGGAAAATCTGCAAGTCAGGTTCCGTGAGGGGATTGATGACGAATTCCGAAAGGAGATGGTCATGAGTTCTACTCTACAGATACTCCTGATATCCCCGTTCCTTGATGTTGGCCTGTGGACCGACCTCAGGCTCCCGAATCTGGCACTTTACATTCTGGAGGGACTAACCCCGCCCGAACACAAAGTCCGGATTGTCGAGGGAGACCCCAGAGCCATCGACCTCGATCAGGAGTGTGACTTGGTCGGGATAAGCTGTATGACGCCCAATGCCCCGAGTGCATACGGCCTTGCCGACGAATTCAGGAAGCGGGGCCGGACCGTGGTCATGGGCGGGATCCACCCGACGGTTTTGCCGGATGAAGCACTTCAGCATGCAGATTGCGTCGTGGTCGGCGAAGCCGAAGGGGTCTGGGAGACGTTACTTCAGGACTTCCAGCATGGCCGGCTGCAGCAGCGGTATCACGACCCGGCACCCGACTTGACAAGGTACGTCCCCAAGGCCTTCAGCCGCATGCCCAAGGGTATGTATGGCGTGGTTCCGATAATGACCAGCCGGGGATGTCCATACGAATGTGAGTTCTGCTCAGTATCCGATATCTACGGTAGGAAGATTCGACACATCCCGATCGAGAATGTCGTGCGAGACATCAGGGAATCCGGAGCCCGGACCGTCGGCTTCCTGGACGACAACATCGTCGGCGACAGCATCTACGCCAAGCAACTGTTCGCAGCAATCAAGCCACTGGGAATCCACTGGGCAGGGCAGGCTTCTGTGTCACTTCTGGTAAGGGACGACGCGCTTCTACGGCTTGCGGCGGAGAGCGGATGCGTGCACCTGCTGATGGGGCTGGAGAGTGTTTCTGAGGTGCAGGTGCGGGCCGTACGAAAGATGTACAACGAGATCGAGCAACTGGAAGCGGCATTGGAGAAGATCCGGAAGCAGGGCATCCTCGTTCACGCGTCGATGGTCTTCGGTTTCGACACCGACACCCTCGGTTCGTTCGACGATACGGTGAGGTATCTCGTCAAGAACAGGTTAGGCTCAGCCAACTTCAACATCCTGACTCCCCATCCGGGGACCAAGGTCCGTGAGCGCCTGAAGAGGGAAGGCCGCCTACTCAATTCCGACTGGCAGAACTATGACCACCAGAACGTCGTGTTCAAACCCATGAACATGACTCCCTTCGAGCTCCAGTCCGGCAACTCCGCCGCCTGGAGGAAGTTCTACAGCCCAGCTTCGGTCCTGAAGCGACTGCCTGCGAATATGGCTCAGCCCGGTATGTACCTCGCCACCAACTACGGTCTCATGAGGGGGTTCGCATCCAGAAAGCGGGAATCCCATCTGCTCCGAACCGGTAGCGTCGGAGTAGAAGGGGGGTCAGGACACTTCCCAATTGCCCGCGTATCAGGCGCGTGTTCTTCTTCCTTGCCACCAGGCTTGGACGCTGTAGGAAGCGCCTCCGGGATGCCAGAACAGAAGACAACAGAGGAGGTTGTGTGAGACTGACAGAGAAGGGATCCGAACGCTCCCGGGCCGTGCCCTTCCCAATCACGAGGCGGCTCGTCGTCGACGCCGGAAGGCATGCGCGACAGATGAGCGTCGTCCATGGGTTGCTGGAGTTCGACATTACGCTGGTTCGGAGGCGTCTGCGCGCGGAGCGGGAGCGCACCGGCGAGCGGCTGTCGCTGACTGCCTACATGGCGGCATGCCTTGGCCAGGCCGTGGCCGCCGACCGCTCGGTGCACGCGTACCGGGACTGGCGGAACCGGCTTGTCATCTTTGATGATGTCGATATTGCCCTGATGGTTGAGATGCGCACCGCTGCCGGTTCGTTCCCTGTGATTTACGTTGTGCGAGCGGCCGACAAGCGGAGTCTCCGTCAGATCGACGCGGAAATCCGCGAACTGCACACCGGGCGGCAGGATGAAATCGGGCTGGGGAACGGACGGGGCGCGAGGTTGTTCGCGCGACTGCCGCGGTTCGTGCGCGATCTCGTCTACCGCTACTACAAGGCCGACCCGTATCGCTGGAAACGACAGGGAGGCACCGTAGGACTAACCGCCATCGGGATGCTTGGGCAAGGTGGTGGTTGGGGCATTTACTGTTCCAACAGCAATCTTAGCGTTTGCACCGGCGGCATCACCGAGAGGCCGGTGTATGTCGGCAATATCCTGGCGAGACGCGAGTTCCTTTGTGTGACCGTCGCCTTCAACCACGATATCGTGGATGGCGGACCGGCCGCGAGATTCGTCACTCGTTTCAAGCGCCTGGTCGAATCCGCAGCCTTGCTGGTTCCAGAACCGACGGCAGCGCCTGCCGCCGAGCGCTTTGGCAATGCAGTCGTCAAAGTCGGCTGAAGCAACGGGTCGCACCACCACACAGGCCTGAACGAAGTGCGGTGCGTTGCCCCAGGCGTCTACTTCGTGAGTCCCGCATCGGGCGAGAAACGCACAGGATCAAGCGTCACCAAGGTCGTTCTGACCAGGTGGCGGCGCAGGGCACGATAGTCCCGCGGTGCGGGCGAATTCTGCCTCGTGAATTGAGGGAGCCCCGGGTCTGCCGACGCGCCCCGGTCGACACGGGCCACAGTCCTGCTCGGCCACTTGACACTGGCGGGCCCAATTCTATAATCCGGGGTGGTGACCCGCCCAATGCGAAGGGAGAGCAGATGAACGAGAGAGTGAGCCGGGGTTCCGGACCGCTGGTGTTCGTGATCGATGATGAGCCGCTGGTGGCCAAAGCGCTGTCCACGATGGTGCGCCAGGCCGGATGCGAGGCGACCGTGTTCGCCACGGGACCGGCCGTACTTGCGGCGCTGAACGAGGTCCGGCCGCAGTTGGTGACGCTGGACTTGGCAATGCCGGAGATGGACGGCCTCGAGGTGCTGCGCCGCATTCGCGAGGTCGCACCGGATCTGCCGGTGGTGATGGTGTCGGGCAAGGGGACGATCCGCGCCGCGGTTAGCGCGCTTAAATTCGGCGCGTTCGACTTCCTGGAGAAGCCGGTTGACCAAGACCGGTTGGAGGCAGCGCTTGCTCGCGCGCTGGAATGTTCGCAGTTGCGCCGCCAGGTGAGCGTGCTGCGGGCCGAGCTCGTGGAGCGATTCCGGATGGTCGGCAGCTCGAGGGCGCTGGGCGACGTACAGAACCTCATCGGCCGGGCCGCGCCGACCACGGCGAGCGTGTTGATCATCGGCGAGACCGGCGTGGGTAAGGAGTTGGTGGCGCGGGCGCTTCATCTACAGAGCCTGCGGCAGGCCGAGCCGTTTGTCGCCCTCAACTGCGCGGCGATTCCGAAAGAACTAATCGAGAGCGAGTTGTTCGGGCACGAGCGGGGAGCGTTTACCGGTGCTGAGGTCGCGCGCCGGGGCAAGCTGCAGGCGGCGGACAAGGGCACGTTGTTCCTTGATGAGGTTGCGGATATGAGTCTTGCGGCGCAGGCCAAGCTGCTTCGTTTCCTCGATCATCGCGAGGTGGAGCGGTTGGGCTCGAACGAGCCGGTCCAGCTGGACGTGCGGGTAATAGCGGCTACCAACAAGAACATTGCGGCGTGCGTCAAGGACGGCTCTTTCCGCGAGGATCTCTATCACCGCCTTAACGTTGTGACCATCAAGGTGCCAGCGCTGCGCGAGCGGCTCGAGGATACCGAGGAGCTGACTGCGTTCTTCCTCGAGTGTTTCTGCCGGCAGAACAACCGCGCGTTGAGCTTCGCCCCGGAATGTCTTCCGGTCCTGTGCAGCCACGACTGGCCGGGTAACGTGCGCGAGCTGCGGAATCTGGTCGAGCGGGTCGTGGTGCTGGCCCGGACCAACCCGGTCGCGCCGGAAGAGTTGCAGTCGTTCCTGGGTGTCGAGACCCAGGTGCGGCAGGACGGAATGCTCAAGGCTGCGTTGGACCGGGCCGAGCGCGAAACCGTGGAAGGGGTGCTGGCTGCCGAGGGTGGTGTTGTGAGTGCAGCAGCGCAGAGGCTGGGAGTCGAGCGCCGTAGCCTCTACCGAATAATGAAGCGCCACGGCATCCCACACGATATGGCCGGTTGAGATTCAGGATCCTCCTCCACGCGCGTGCGGCGCCCGCTTCGCAGCGGAAAGCGACTCGCTGACCGGTTCTCTTTCGGTGGTCTAGTCTCGGACGGAGACTGGAGGTTCGAGTTCCAACAGACCCGAGGCAGGGCGGTCGGCCGCGACCGGCATCGCGTCGTATGTCCTGCCGTCGAGTTCGCGGCCGTTCAGGTGCTTGCGCGTGCCGCCCCACTGCTTGAAGTAGAACGCCACGCCCGCCATTTCACACTGACGCTTGATGGAGAGAACCCACTCCTTCTTCATCGGCCGCGCTCCCGGACCGGATTCGCCGCCGACAATCACCCAGTCGATTCCTTCAAGCGGCAGATGCCCGACATCTTCTATCAGCGGTTCAACGGACAGGAACTTGACCTTGGCCGGAGTCGCAACCAGGTCGGCAATGCGATTCACGTTGCGTGCATCCTCGACCGTGACGCCCATCCAGATGTTCTCCGGCCACGGCAGCGTCGGTGCGAGCTGCTTCAGTCGCTGGCAGCGCTTGGTCAGCACCTGGAACCGGTGCTGACGGCAGCCCTTCATCACGTCGAAGACGCGCTGGATGAAGCCGGATTTCACCTTGTCGTGGAACAGGTCGCCCATCGAGCAGAGGAAGACCATCCGGTTCTTCTTCCACCTCTGCGGGGTCAGCAACTCGTCCTCGTGCGTCGTCACCTCAAACCCATTCCGGTACTTCCGCATGCCAGCGGCCTTCAAGCGCAGCGCCATCCGCTCGGCGTAGCAATGCGCGCAGCCCGCGCTGATGTGCGAGCAACCCGTCACCGGGTTCCACGTCGCCTCAGTCCATTCGATGGAGGAGAAGGAAGACATGGTGTCAGCAGACAGTAGACAGGATACAGGGCCACGGGGACGGCCGCATCACGCTGGTCCGAACAGGTCGGCTTGGGCTGCGGCTTCGACTCGGAGTCCGAGGTGTTCGACCCGGAACGCTGAGCCGGTGCGGCCGGCAAGGACCTCGGCTAGGATTGAACGGTGGCACTTCGCCGGGTCGCGCTCGAAGCAGAGCAGGGCACAGCCGCCCCGTGCCGCGAGTTCGCGTAACTCCTCGACCGCCGGGCCCTGTGAGCCGAGGTGAACAAGGTAATCCCGCTTCAGTCGGGCGAAGTCGCCGCTTTCCTTGTACTGGTCGCGGACAGCCGCGGGCGTGCCGAGCTTCGGGAAACCCACGTACTCGATTCCACTCGCGCTCAGAGTCGCCGCCAGCTCGGTCTTCGAGAAGCCCTTCTTCCGGCTGTGCGGCAGCTGGCGAACGTCGGCGACTCTAACCACGCCGTTGTGCCGCAGCGTGGCGAGGAACTCATCAGGGGTCAGGCCCTCATAGCCGATGGTCAGTAGCTTCGTGCCCGTTCGTCCTGCCACGCGCAACATTAGCGCGTCAGCCGGACGCGGTCAAGCTGCGCGGACGGCGACAGGAGGTTGGAGTTCCAGCAGGCCCGGGGCTGCGGTACGCTCCTCCGCTACCGACGTCGCGTCCTAGGTCCGGCCCCCGGGTCGGCGGCGTGGCTTCTGCCTACGCGCGGCGAGAGAAGCGTCCCCAGAGCATCCGCTGTCTACTCAGTCTTGCTTCAGTCGCGCTCGCCAGGAATCGGGGTTGCGTCTCATATGCATTACTGCAACTACGAGAATCACGTCGCCGCGCATCTGGTAGACTACTCCGTAGGGGAAACGGTTGGTTCGGCAGCGACGCGTCCTTGGCGAGAGCATCGACCAAGCCTCTGGGAATCGTACGATTCGGGAGAGGGTGCGTCTGACCTCGGCAGCGAACTCATACCCCAGAGCTTCGCCTTGCCGGTTGTAGTACTCGACGGCATCTCGAAACTCGGCTTCAGCCGGTTCGAGGACCTCAACCCTCATGTCTTGCGCGGTCGGTCTATTCCCTCGACGACCTCGTTGGCTGGCCGGGCTTTCAATTCGCCCTTTTCGTAGGCCTCAATCCGGTCTTCGGCTTCTCTTGCCCATAGCGCGTCCACTTCTGCGCGAGCAGGGAAATCGAAGCTGGACAGTATCTCCTCGACCAACTCTGCCCGCTCGACCGGGGGCAGCGCCAAGGCGCTCTCAAGTACTCGTTTGCCATCACCGGACATGTGGAACCTCGTCTTTCCGCATCAGCCTGCGCGTGCCGAACTCCCAAGCTGGGATGCACCTTCTCCTCGTAATCGAATCGAGATAGACGTGAACCGCTGCGTACACGATTCAGTATAGACCAGCGCCAAATCGTGTCAAATCGGCTATTTGTTCTGGCTACCAGCCGTTAGCTGTCAGCCGCGGGCCTCCCACTTCCGCACCTGCAAACTGCAGACTGGTACCTGGAAACTCGCGCCGAAGGCGCGTGTATTAGTCAAGTTATCAGTCAAGCAGCTTCCGCCACTGGACTCCTAGAATCCTCGAATCCTGGACCCCTTGTCTCTTCCAATCTTCAATCTGGAATCTTCAATCTTGAATGCTGTGGGGAGGTGAACTAGGTCCGTGGCTCCGCCGCGCGTCAGGAATCGGTAGCTGTGCAGGTCGCTGTGTCGCGTCTGGGCCTGGCCCTACGCTGCGTTTCCCTTGTAGGTCAGCGCGAACACGGCGTCAGCCAGCCAGCGGTGGAACGACTCGTTGTCGGAGAACCGCGCGTAGAGCTCGGTGTCATCCTTGAGGATGGCCGTCATGACTCGGTCCAGCGCCTTGTCGTGCTCAATTCGCGCGTTCTGCTCGTCCGAGTTCTCGCGGGCGTTCCGGTAGGCGGTGTCCGCCGAAACCATCGCCGGTATCTGCTCTGTGACCAGCTTGCGCACGCGGTCAGCATTGGTCCAAGGGATGTCGCCGAAGCGGTCGTTGAACCCCTTGAGGATGTTGGACAGGCGGTCGATTTCCGGCTCGGGCATCCCTCCGCCACCGGCAGTCGGCACAGGACCAATCTCGCCGTCGGCGTCGGCCAGACCGATCGCTCTTGCCGCCTGCTTCTCCACCCTGTAGCTGTCCATGTCTATCACTTGCAGGATGCCGCGAGCCAGATCTTCATCCGGCGGCGCGGGGAGCTTGGGGATAAGGAAGTTCAGGAATATCGACAGCTTCTCCCACGCGGCGTTCGTGTAGGGCAGGAGCGAAGCCAGGAAGTCGTAGGTGCGAACGAATGTCTTGGCCTTGCCCTTGAACGCCACCTGTCCGTTCTCGTCGAGTTGCGTGGAGTAGATCGCCACGCACGCGTCGAGAATCGGGTCGAGCCGTTCCCGACCGGCACCGCCGAGGTAGAACTCGACAAACTGCACCACCTGTTCCTGGGAATATATCTGGGCGCCGTCGAGCGCGGCCTTCAGGTCGTGTAGCTTGTTCGGGTCGGTCTCCTCGCTGAGAACCGTCGTGCGGTAGTAGTCAGCAAACGCGTACTGGATAACGTCGGCATCATTCATGAAGTCGAGCACGAAGACGTCGTGCTTCTGCGGGTGCGCGCGGTTGAGCCGCGAGAGCGTCTGCACCGCCTTGATGCCGGACAGGATCTTGTCCACGTACATCGTGTGCAACAGCGGTTCGTCGTACCCGGTCTGGAACTTGTCGGCGCAGACCAGGAACCGGTAAGGGTCCTCCTGGATATTGTCCGATATCTTGGAGGACGGGAAGCCGTTCAGCGACGCCTCGGTTACCTGCACACCGCCGTATCCATGCTCGCCTGAGAAGGCGACGATGGCCTTGAACGGACTCTTGGTCTCCCGCAGATACTCGCTGATGGCGTGATAGTACTGGATGGCTCGCTCGATGCCGCTGGTCACCACCATCGCCCGCGCCTGGCCGCCGATCTTGTTCAGGCCGATGACCTGTTCGCGGAAATGGTCCACCATTACTAATCAGAGCAATAAATAGCTTGCATTCCTGCAAGGGTTGTGTATAGTGA
>CAZVCQ010000109.1:0-8247 GCA_964626085.1 uncultured bacterium | reverse complement strand
AGCGACACCGAGTACGACAAACGGGTTGACTCGAACCGGCCGCTGCTCGCGATACTCGAGCAGTTCACGCAGGCGCTCGAGCCCTACAATCGCATCTATACGTTGAAACTCGGGCTCTTCCACTTCGAGATTCCCGATTTCCCGGAGGAGGTCCTGCGCGAGGCGCTGCTCAACGCATTCGTCCACCGCGACTACGGCGTGAGCGGCCCGGTCTACCTGCGCCACTTCCCGGACCGGCTCGAAGTCTCGAACCCGGGCGGGTTCTTCGGCGACGTCAACCCGCAGAACATTCTCGGTCACGAACCGATGTCGCGCAACCGGCTGCTGGCCGAGAGCCTGCAGAAAACCCGGATGGTCGAGCGCGCCGGCATGGGCGTCAAGCGGATGTACCACATCCTGCTCTCCTACGGCAAGGAGCCGCCCAGCTACGAGTCCGGCCCTGATTTCGTCCGCCTGACCCTGCGTAGCGGCCGCGTCGAGGCGGCACAGGGGAACCACGAATCGGGAATCGACGAGAACTTCGCCCGGTTCGTAGTCAACCGGCACCAGGAGGGCCGCGAACTTACCCTGCACGACCTGCTCGTCTTCTCGTTCCTCAAGCGCAACCGCGAAATCGACCTGTCCGAAGCCGAGCGGATACTCCAGCGCAGCGAGAACGAAGCGCGTGAGGCGTTGAGCTCGATGGTCCTGCGCGGGCTGTTGGAACCGTTCGGACAGAAGAAGGGCCGCGTCTATCGCCTGTCCAAGGCGGTGTACAACCAGCTCAAGAAGAGCGTGAGCTACTCGCTCTTTCGCCGGGCCGAGGCCGCGTTTGCCGAGACCGCAATCATCGGCTATCTCGAGGAGCTTCCCGGCCCGGAAGAGAAGCGGTTCGTCTCCAACGAAATCGTCCGCACGCTCCTGCGGGTGAGCCCGGCCCAGGCGGGCTATCTGCTTTCCGGGCTGGTGAAGAAGAAGCGGCTCGTGCTGCGCGGCTGGGGCCGGGCGGCGAAGTACTACAAGTCGAGCCAGCTCTCCGTCTTCTAGTTTCCTGTAGCAAACGTTCCTTCACACGCGGCAACACCGTAGGGACCTGTCTCTCTGAGCCGAGAGGCGAAGAGTCTTCGGATCCGACGATTCTTCGCTTCGCTCAGAATGACACGCTTGACTCGCACCAGCCTGTTCTGCTGCGTTGTCAAGGTAACTCGTCTACGCCACATTAGTGCCTGCGGCCGGCAAGGAAAGATGCCCCCCGGCGGAGGGCATCGATGTCAAACCGGGCTTGGCTACTTGATGGTGGCTGAGGTGAGTTCCTCGTTGTAGACCTGGCTGTAGCCCTGGTACTCGCCTTCGTAGTGCATCTTGACATTGCCTACACCCCGGGCATACCAGTTGAACATCTGAACGGTGACTCCGCCGATGTTGGTGATGGTCTTCACCTTCCACGCCTTTTTGTAGGTGCCGGCCGCAACGGTCACATCCTCCTGGCCCACGACGATGGCTGTGGCCGGTCCCTGGCTCCAGCTCTGACCCACCGCAGGATTCGACATCATCACGGTGTCGCCGGTGGTGTCGTCCAGGGCGCCGTAAGACAGAATGGCATCGTCCTCTTCGCCCAGGAACGAGTAAGTGGTAGCCGTGTAGGTCGAATCCGGTGTGCGGAGGTGGATCGTGCTTTCGTGCTTGAATCTGACGACTTCCTTACCGGTGGTGAGGTTGGCCTTCTCGAGAGCCGTGGTCGTCGTCACGCCGGTCTCGAAGGTGTCCAGCGAAGCAACGGTCTGCCCTTCCAGCAGGTAGGACTCCGTGTGCCAGACGCTGCCGATGGTCATCGGGAAGATTGAACCGGTGTCCGGGTTGCAGCTCACGCCGGTCAGAGCCACGGCTGCGATTGCTGCGACTGTCAGCATTCTTCTCACGGCAGGACTCCTTTCAGAGGCAGTCTAACGAGGCCCCGCCCGTGAGTCAATGCAGAGGACGGCCCACGAATCCGATATTGAACCACAGAGCGCATAGCGCGGCCTCGGAGGCCGCAACCAAATCCGATGTAACCGCAGATGAACGCAGATTGAGTCCCGAATCGAAGACTGCCAGTCCTCTGGCAGAACCTGACCCGGTTCTCGCGTCTCCGCAGATGGCACTTGCCGACGGTTGCCTGAAACTTGGCGACCTCAGGACAGAGGCGGCGGAGAGAAACAACGTCGCGAAAGCGACGATCCTGCACGCTTGTAGTACAGAGTTCACTGAGGGTACGGTCCGGACCTCGGGCCTCATCCGCTCTGCGCTCTCTGTGGCCTCAGTGGTTGATCCTATCTCGCTTCTCGGGCCCGGCCCTGAATCCGACATTGAACCACAGAGCGCACAGACTTCACCGAGGGTACGGATTCAGATTTCTGGATTCACCTGCTCTGCGTTCTCTGTGGCCTCTGTGGTTACGTCTACATCGGTTCTGGGGCCCGGGCTGTGGCTTGCGCATATCTGAGGCCGGGCTATACTACTGCATATGGATCCAAGGCTTTCTGTTCTCTTCTCCCGGCGTAGCGTGCGCAAGTACTCAGGCGAACCGGTTTCCGAAGCCGACGTCAAGGCGCTGCTTGAAGCGGGCATGGCCGCACCATCGGCGAGCAACCGGAAGCCGTGGCACTTCGTAGCGGTGACGGAACGGGCGCAACTCGACCAGCTCGCCTCAATCCATCCCTACGGCAAGATGCTCGCGAGCGCCGGGCTCTGCATCGGGGTCTGCGGCGACCGTGATATCAGTCCGGATTTCTGGGTGCAGGACTGTGCGGCCGCAACCGAGAACATACTGGTGGCGGCGACGATGCTCGGCCTCGGCGCAGTCTGGCTCGGGGTCCATCCGCGGGCGGAGCGCGAGCGCGAGTTGAAGGAGCTCATGGGCATGCCCGAAAACGTCGGTCTGCTCTGTTTGATTGCGGTCGGGCATCCGGCCGAGCGGCCGGAAGCGCGCACCCAGTACGACGAGCCGCGGGTTCACCGCGGACGCTGGTAGGTCCGAGCCGACGTTTCTGCGCCATCGGCGCGGTCTTCCGTTGTCCTGCTTCGCAAGAAAATAACGGGCGGGCGCTTGCGCCCGCCCGCCGTGTTTGGCTCGGTCTAGCGGCCGACGACCGCCTTGAGCGAACGTTGTCCGCTTGCAGCGGTCAGCCGGAGGAAATAGATGCCGGCCGGGACGTTAAGTGTGTCTCAGTCTGCGACGTGTGCGCCCGCAGCGAGAAAGCCGGAAACGAGAGCCCGGCCGTGACAGCGAACAAGAGCAACTTCCGCAATTGGTCCTCCGGCAAGGTTAGAAAACACAACGGCGGCGATGAGGTGTCAATCCTCTCCGCCGCACTACTACAATGTTACAGGCTGGGCCTCCGGGGTCAAGCCGGCGCAGTCCTCCCCCAGAACCGAGACAGGAACTCACCACCAAGACACAAAGACACAAAGAGGGTCCGGGCAGGGAATGTCCTCGTATACTTGGCGTTCTTGGCGTCTTGGCGGTTCAATGTCGGATTCGGGAGTCCCGAACGGCTTGACAATCGGCGGGTACAAAATACACTCAATAGTAATGGTTCCGGGCCGGTTGCGAGGCGACGAGCCGGCCCGATGTTGTTCCCTAAAGGAGATAAAATGTCGAGAAGACTGACTGTACTATTGTGTTGCTGTGTCCTCATCGGGGCCGCGAGCGCTCGGGCCGAGCTGCACCGGCTCGGGTACGTGCAGGAGGACCTGGACAAAGTCGCGCCCGAACACCAGGTGAAGAGTATTCCGGTAGCGCCCGGGGCCAAGTCCTTCAATCTACTGCCGTACGTGGACTTGACCAACGAGATGCCGCCGGTCGGCAACCAGGGCGGGCAGGGCTCATGCGCGTCGTGGTCCATCGTCTACTACCACCGGACCCAGCTCGAATACCGCGAGCGGCACTGGGACCTGACCGACCCGCATCACCAATTCAGCCCGGCCTTCGTCTACAACCAGGTCAACGGCGGCGGCGACAACGGCTCGGGCTTCGGCGACAACATGCCGCTTATCTGCGAGTCGGGTGTCGCAAGCCTGGCCGACTGCCCGTATCATGACAACGACCCCGTGAGTTGGCCGTCCGAATCGGCGTACTCGAAGGCCATCCCGTACCGCACCAAGGACTGGGCGTGGTTCCATACGTACGATACGACCGGGATAAACATGATCAAGCAGTTGCTGGCCAACGGCAGCACGTCGTGTCTCTCGATCGGTGTCTGGGGCAATTTCGACAACATCGCCGCGCACAACTACATGTACTGCGCCGCCGACCGGGAAGGTGAAAACCGGGGCGGGCATCTGATAACCTTCGTCGGGTACGACGACACCCTGACCACGGTCGACGGGACCGGCGCGTTCCGGATGGTCAATTCGTGGGGTCCCGGCTGGGGGCAGGCGGGCTATTTCTGGATGTCCTATGAGGCGGTGATGGACAGCTTTCTGTGCCCCCGTCGGGAGGCGGCGTACCTGACCGATACGGTTGGGTACGAGCCGAAGCTGCTGGCGCGCGTGAGAATCGACCATCCGACCCGCGACCGGGTCGGGCTGGATTTCACAATCGGCAAGCGCTGGAGCGCGTACAAGATGATTCAGTTCCGCACGTGGCGCAGAGCGCGCACTGACCGGCCGTTCCCGGCGAACGAAATGGTGTTTGACCTGACCGACGCCGCGTCGTTTATCGAGAACAAAGAGACCGATTCCATTTACTTCATCGCAACCGACTCACGGCGGGATGGCAAGGCCGGCACCATACTCAATTCGTCGGTGCAGTACATCGACTGGGGCACGCTTTTCTACTCGGAGTCGAACCCGCTCGCCATACCGGACAATGGGGATGTGGCTCCGGCCGGCCACCGCCTCTGGGAGCCTGACCGTGACGTCGCCACCACCTGGATCTTCGGGCCGTCCGGAATCGTCGAGCCGGAAAGCTCGTACGTGCCGAGCGTCGAGGTGTGGAACAACAGCAAGACTCCGGCGACCTTCCCGGTGCTGCTGACGATCGGCACCGGCTACGTCGACACCGTGCTGGTGTCCGCGCTACAGCCCGCACATGCGGAAACGCTCGAGTTTGCGCCCTGGGTCGTTCCCCCGCGTTGCACCGCCATGGTCAGGTGCTCGACCGCGCTCAGTGACGATGAGTACTCCGGTAATGACGTCGACTCCGGCCAGGTCTTGGCGCGTTATCACGACGCGGCCCTGGTCGAGATTGTGGCCCCGGCAGACACCGTCGACTCCGGGCGGATTGTCTATCCTCAAGTCCGAATTCGGAACAACGGAACGCAGACGGAGTACGTCACGGCGACGTTCCGCATTCCCGACGAGAGTTACCTGCGGCAGTCGCGCGTGTCGGTTCCATCCCATGAAGAGTTGCCGGTGATATTCGCCACCTGGGTTCCCAAGCAGTTGGGCACCCACGCGGTCAGGTGCAGCCTGAGTCTGGCCGGCGACGCCGAGCCGGTCAACGACACGATGAGCGGGTCGGTGGTCATCGCGGCCGTCGGGATAGCGGAAGGGACGCAGACCCCGTCGCAGTTCCGGCTCGACGTCCCGCGCCCCAGCGTCTTCGACCGCAGCGTTGCCATCGGGTACGCTCTGCCCAAGGCGGCCGAGGTCTCGCTTTCCGTGTACGACGCTACCGGCAAGCTGGTCAGGCAGCTCCATCGCGGGAACGCGGCTGCCGGGGAGTACCGACTCGCGTGGGACGGTCGCGACGGCCAGGGCCGAGCAGTTCCGTCCGGCGCCTACTTCTGCCGGCTCGATGCGGGCGACCGTCGGGCAACCGCCGTTCTGCTCAAGCTGTAGTCGGACAGACTCACGCTTCTTTGGAGACGGCGCGGGATTCCCGCGCCGTCTCTGCAATCACGCTGCACAATACGACCTGCAAACTGGTACCTCGGGCTTGACGTATGATTGCGACTCACAAGGTACCCGACAAAGTACGTCGCGAAGTACCGGCCAAGGTATCGCTCACTATGTAGTGAACTGCGTCCGCAACTGCGTCGTTCGCTCTATCTCAACCTGGACCTCAACCTGTATCTCAACCTCTATCCGTCGCTGTTTCTCGCGCTATTCGAGTGGTTCTTCCAGAAGGCGCACCAGAAGCCGTTCGCGTCGTTGTTCGGCTCGTTGTTCGAGGTGTTGGCTCTTGGCTTTTGGCTTTTGGCCTTTGACTTGTGCTATCTGCCGCTGCTACCCCCCAGGCGGCCCGTGGGCCGCCCACTCCCCGGCAGAATTGTGGTCCAGACCAGCACGCGCTACCACATATGGTGTATGTGCTTCCGAATGACCGCGCCGAGAATGGCTCATTCGCCGATGTCTGAGAAGCCGCAGACCCGCGACGTAGCATACCGCGGCGAAATCCCTCGTCCATGGTCCGCAGCCCTTCGTTATCGTTGCCGCTAAGTCATTATCATTCCGCCGGTTCGGCACTTCTAACTTCAAGCTTCTGACATCTGACTTCCGACATCGCCTGCTCCAGATTCCCGTCCCCCGGATCGTAGGGGGAATTCCTGCCCCTTGTGCGGCCCTCGTTCTGGCGCCCGCAACAGCCGCCGCAGCAGCGTCGGAAACGGCAACCGCTCCGGCCGCAGCAACAGCCATCGCTCCGGACCCATGACTTGGTATCGCATCGGCACCCGCTCATCGAGCCGGAACGGCGTCTCCTTCTGGTGCTGTACCTGCACCCCTACCCGCGCCCGGTCCTCGTGCTGCAACAGACGCCGTTCCTGCCGCCGCGCCGGCTCTCGTGCCAGCGTCCGTAGCAGCGTCTGTCCCTGGACCCGAAATAGCGTCCGTTCCGGCTCACGTTCCAGCACCTGCAACAGCCGCCGTTCCTGTTTCTGCAACAGCATCCAGCCTGGCGCGAGACCCCTCTTTCCCGCGCACCGCCAAACCAATATCCGGCCTCCGTACCGCAGGGGCGGGCAACCGCCCGCCCCTTCCCTAGTATTCTGTCTACTTCGGCCCTACCTCGTCACCACAACCTTCTGTGTCTTCCCTAGTCCCTCGCCCCTAATCCCCAGCCCCTCTCTGATGAAGTACACGCCGGGCGCCAGCGCCCGGACGTCATTCGTGCCCGGTTTCAGGTCCATGACCTCTCGCCCGCTGATGTCGAGGAGCGAGCTTGCGCTTGTGCTTGGGCGCTCTGCCAGGACCAACACGCCGCGGACAACGGACGGACTGCCCTTCGGCGTTCGGAGTTTGGCGTTCGGCGTTTCCTCGGCGATGCCGGCCGGGCTATTGGTCGTGAACCATTCAGTGCCGAGGGCACCGTCGAACTCATACCAGACGACGTAGGCGTATCCTGCTATGTCGGCCCCGATGTCCGGGTAGTAGCTATTCACAGTTGTGTCGTCGGTGACGAGCTCAAGGTCGGACCAGGATACGCCGTGGTCTGAGGAGGACGTGTAGTATATGTTGTAGCGCGAATCGGCCGTATCTTGAATCATCAGCGCAGTGTGGACGCGGCCGTCGCCGGAGATGGCAAGTGGCCCGCTGTAGTAGAGCTCATGGAGAGAATCGAGCTTGGTGATCCTCACGGGGCTGCCCCAGGAATCGGCCTCCGTGTAGAATGTGCGGGCTTCGACGACCATCGTGTCACGGACGGCCCGGCTACTCCCGAAGTAATTGCAGACGATGTGGTCCCGGTCGGCGACCACATGAGGGTCGAACGCGTCCCAGTTGAACGTGTCGAGTTGGACCCCGGGCTCGAAGGTCTGGCCGCGGTCGGTCGAGCGGTACAGAAAGGCGCAGGGCACGTATTGACCTTCGAACAAGCGCCAGGTAGTCGCGGCAACGAGGTAGTGATTCGTACCCGGCTGGACAAAGACATCCGCGTGATTGCTCTCATCGGTCAACGTGTCGTTGTCAACACGTACCCGCGGGCTCCACGTCGCGCCCTTGTCGGTCGAAACCGACGTGAAGACGTGGGTGTTCGGAGGCTGCACCTGGATCCAGGCCACGAACAGGTTGCCGGCCGAGTCTGCGGCAACCCGGGCCGCGGCGATTCCTCCTGCGTACATGCTGTCATCAACCCTGGCCGGCTCGGTCCACGTGGCCCCGCCGTCGCTCGAGCGTACGCACGAAATCTGAGTACTGCCCCCAACGGCAGTGTCGTGATCTGCATACACGATGTAGACATTGCCGTCCGAGTCGGTCGTAATGTCTGGGCGTTCTGCGACGGGGTCGCCGCCTTGTATCAACAGGTCGGTGGGCAGCCAGGTCCTGCCGGCATCGGTGGACTTCTGG
>CAZVCQ010000108.1:0-8296 GCA_964626085.1 uncultured bacterium | reverse complement strand
AGCGCCGGTCTTCGCATCGGTAACCCTGCAGGTAATCGTGCCGTACTCGGCCTTGGCGCGCTTGCCGAACGGCGTCGCGAAGCCGAAGCCGAGGATGATTTCGTTAGGTTGCTTTGCACCGTCCATTGTGCCCGAGCTGAACGTGTAGCCTACCTTGAAGAACGACATATCAGGGTCACCGAGGACGATACCCGGCGTGAGATGGATATGGCCGTCAGTAGTACCGAAGATGTCGGTTCCGTTCTGCAGCGAGACTCCTTCGATAAACAGGCCGAATCCCTTACCTTTCAGCTCGACCGCCGCGGCGTATTGCGTCGCGTTTCCGACCTTGCCGTAGTTGACAATCAAGTTCGGGGCCGAGGGCATCACATCCTGTAACTGGAGGGTAACGAGTCCGCTCCAGGCGAGCTTCTTGGTCGTGTCGTAGGGGAGGCCCTGAGGGTCGAGCAAGGTCCAGTCAGCCTTCATCTCGCGGAATCTGAAGGTGTAGTTCGCGGTGCCGCCGATTTTGAGGACGGGAATGACCGGAACCGACAGTTTGCCGCCGGCCTTCAGGTCGTGGAATCCCCAGATGAACTTGCTCTCAGTGGCAGACTTGGGCGTCTGGAACGCGCCGCCCCATGACCCGAACAATTCGAGCCCGACGTACTTCGTCGCGACCGGAGCGTAGCTCAGTTCGGGCGCAATGAGGTCGCCGATCCAGCCGGACTTCGCCGGTTCGGCGCCGATGAAGTCGGCGTTCCGGGCCAACGCGTGGAGCGAAATCGTCAGGCCGGCCTCGTCCTCAACCAGCGCGTTTTGTACGCGGAATACCCCACGCCCGCCACCGATGCCCGAGTATGCGAACACCAGCGCGGGAAGCACTGCTATCAGCAGTGCCAGCACGGACACTCTCTTTCTCACTTGTCCTCCTGTGGCTTCTTTGAGCCTCTGTACGGATGTAACGGATTCAGTGCTACTGCAAAATACGGCAGCCGGCTCTCTACGCCGGCCATCATGCTATTAGACTCTGCAAACACGGAGTGCGATGCACCGGCTACCTCCGGCGCGGCAGGGCGGCGAGGATGCGGTCCACCCTGGTGAACTTCATCCAGGTCCGGTCGGAACTGAGTCCGATGGCCACCGCAAGCCCGCAACCGAGATAGACCATGCCGAGAACCAGCAGTATCAGCGCCTTAATCGGCAGGCTCCAGGGCAGCCACGCGAAGATCGCGACGTG
The DNA here is from genome assembly GCA_964626085.1 of uncultured bacterium. Lineage (GTDB taxonomy): Bacteria > Hydrothermota > Tepidihabitantia > Tepidihabitantales > Tepidihabitantaceae > UBA2258. The sequence continues at coordinate 7,077 of CAZVCQ010000108.1, read as the reverse complement.
GATGAACACGAACCCGCTCAGCGCCAGCAGCAGGAAAAAGGCCAGGCCGAGCAGAGCGATGAATGCCTGACGCGCTTTCCTGACCCCGGCGACGTAGACCACGGCCGCCTCGGTCTGCAGGCAGTCCAGCGCGCGGTCTATCCAGCGGCCGAACAGCGCTGATATGATTCTCAGGATGAACTTCATGCCGCAAGTTGTCTCTACCGGTGCCGGCCGAGCAGAAACCCGAGGAGCAGGCCGCCCAGCGCCGCACCGCCGACGTAGTACCATGGGTGCATGTGCGCCGAACGGTCAACGGTCGAGGCGGCCAGCTTGGCCGTGTCGCCGACTTCTTTGCCCTGTTCCTTGACCCAGTCCGCGGATGCGCCGGCCGCGCCGCCGAGCGCCGACTTCAAGTCGGTGTACTTCCCCGCCATCAGTTTGTTCAATTCCTCGCGCCTCTCCTTGGCGGCTTCATTGAGATGGGCTAGTGCTTCGTTGAGTTTCTCGGTGCTGGCTGTCGATTGTGTCATGATTTGCTCCTTAAGCTAGTGGCTGCCCACTTCCCTTGTCCGCTGAGTCTGCGCCGTCTCGCCGCGTTCTTCATGCCTGTGCGATTGACCTTCGGCTCAGATTAACGTTTGTTGCTGTCATCAACAGTATAATGACTAGTAGCAGCAAAGTCAAGTCGCGTCGGAGCGTCGCCCGGGGGGCGGGCGACGGCAACACCAATGCAGGTGCTTGCGATGGCAAGCGCGGTCAGTACTCCGCGGTTCATCTTCTCTCCGGTGCGGTGCACATTCGGTCCTTTCAATCCCCTGCCTGCAATCTCAGAGGGGTCGGCATGCCGCCGGTTTGGAGGCGCTGCCCCGACTGCCGCCGACTCCGTGTAGACATTCGGATGATGTGGCGACCATCATCCGCGAACGCGACAGCAAGTCTGGTTGCGTAACGTAGTACCTTGCTGCAGGTACTTCGCGCTGTCGCCCCGCGATGTTCATTTCCTTCCAGACCAGGTAAATGCATGTTGTATGCCAAGGTAGGCCTTGCCTTGATCTTTGTGTTGCGCAGCCCGCGTGCCTCTAAGCTTGCAGCCCGTGGGTCGGCGAGCGGCCGCGGCAGGGTCACGGTTGTATCCCTAAAGAGACACGCAGAACCGGGGAAACAAGGGGATTCCGGGCGCTCGACTGCGGCGCGGGGACGTGTATCCGCAAAGAGACACGGGCCTTCCGTCCGGATGCGGGCCCCAGCATCTTGTGCCATAGCCTAGTTCGCGGCACGAGACGGAGTAGCGATTCCGCAGCGCTTCATGATGCGGTAGAGGCTGGTGCGCAGGATACCCAACCGGGCGGCTGCCTGAGCAACGTTGCCATTGGTCTGCGCGAGCACCTTCTCAACCGCCCGGCGCTCCGTGCGTTCCAACGCAGCTTGGAGTGCACCGTACGGGCCGGCCCTGGGCACCGTGCCCGTTCGTCTCACTTCGCATCCTGGTCCGCGTTTCGTCGGTTGCATCGGCCGGGCCTTGTTTGGCACCGCAGGGTCTCGCTCCGAGTCTCGCGGCGCAATGCAGGTCGGCTTGGTTCTATTTGCCAAGGACTTTCTTCACTTGGCCGACCTTCTCCTGTGCTTTGCCGACTCTCTTCTCGGCTTTGCCTTTCCGTGCCAGCTTGCGGTTCTTGGTGACTTTCCCCGCAATCTCCTTGATACTACCTTTCACCTTGTGGAGCTTGCCTTCTGCTTCGTCCTGCGTACTCGATTTCATACGATTCCTCCGGTCGGTTCCTGGCTTGACCGCTATCGGTCCGCTCGCTGCCGCCACGTTACTCGCATCGCGGCTGTCATTTTCACTCCAGACCTTAGTCAGTGCACTTATCGTGCCCGTCGGGATCTGGCAGCGGTCGCTGTGTTGTGTGTGCGTCGCGCCTCCAAGCCTGCAGTCCGGGTGCGATTGACGCATCACGGGGCGGAGGTGTGTTGTATCTGTAGAGAGACACGCGGTCTCCCTTGGGAGACAGATGGCTGCTCTCCCCGGCGCGGTCGGTTCTGATCGCTGACAGCGGGCTCACTTCGAGCCCAACGCTGTCCGAGAGATTCTGGTCCAGAAGTGGTTCGACGTCAGCGGCACGTCCACGGTGAGTACCGGCCCGATCTTGTTCCGGCCGTCGCGTCAGCGTCCGATTGAGTTCCAGACGGCAGTTCCTGCGAGTCGGATCGGCAGGGGAGGCCGGCCTGAGGTAGTGGGCCGGCCTCCCCTGCCTCGGCGGGGGTCGGAAAACTCGGTGTGAGTTGCTGCCGCCGGTTCCGTCGATTCCGATGCAGCCTCGGCTTGTCCCGTACGGACGGTCCGCGGGTAGAATCCGAGCCTCATGAGCGCCCCGACCGAAGAATGCCATCGGGGACAGCCGAGCGTTTCTCGGATGCCAATTGGACAGGACGCTGACCCCCACCAGGTTCGTCCGAGCCGGGGCCGACCATGACCGTTTCCGCGGCTATCGAGGTCGGGATATCCATGCGCAAGCTGCCTTGCCAGACTGCGGGTACTAAGACTGGGTGCCGGACCACTAGTGGCGAGGTGTTTGTGGTTGGGTGCGCGGGCAGGTCATGGCCTCTCATGCCTCGCGTATTGCAGTTCGCGTGCCAGCGCAGACCGGGTTGTGGTCGCTGGGTTGCGCGCCTCTGTGCTTGCGGTCCGGGGACGACTGACCCAGCATGGCGGCGCGATGGTTGTATCTTCAGAGAGACACGTTGTCTTCGACGTGGGTGCGTTCGGTGCCTCGCGCGGGAGCCGGAGTTGCTGTAACTAGCGAAGCTATGGCATCGGGCACCGTTGCCTTGACGGCGATGGCTCCACAACCTCGTTCTGTTCCTCGATTTCCAGCATCCCGGTCGAGTCGCTGTAGATGAGCCGGATGCGGTCAGGCGGGGTGGCAGACAGCATGCCTGCCGCAAGCAGCACGAATGCCGCAACCACTGCGGGGCCTCTTCGTATTCCGCCGGTATCTCATCTCTTCTGTCTCATTCCCGGTCCTGTGCTGTGAAGCGGGTCGCGTTGTCGCCCTTTTCTCTGATGCCTTCGGTCGCGGTCGGGCGTGGGGTATTTCTTCGGAAACGTGCTTCAACCTGCACTCGGTTCACGGTGATCACCTACTCGTGTGACCGACCGGCCAACAATCCGAGTACCCATTCCACAGGCAGAAGGCCGGCCCGAGGCGCTGGGCCGGCCTTCCTGCCTTAGGGCGCGAAAGTCCTATGTCGTCTTGCTTTGCAGATTCCGACGGTACTAGTCCGTACCCATGCCAGGCGGTGATGAAGCACGAGCACAAAGCAATACAGGTCCTGCCGTCCCGAATGGCGGCCGGGCGGTCACGCCGGCGGCGCTGCCATGTTCCGGGGGATCCTCGGTCGGTGCCGAGCGGTCATGAAAGACGCTGGAGGCTGCCAGCCTTGTTCCTTTTCTCACCCCCATCGTCGTCATCTCCCGAGGGTTGAGCCAGGCCTGGCGGCGCTCGACGTCCGCGCGGCTGTCAATGCTGAACGGCACCGGCGTCTGCTCCTGGAACAGCCAGACCGTGTCGCCGTGTCTCAGACCCAGCCTGCACACCGTCTCCGGGTTCATGCAAGCCCAGCCGAATCCGGACAGCTCGGACGAGCGAGCGACAAAACTGCGGGTGGTAGCGTAGCGGTGCGCCGCGCTTGGTTGCCGGAGCGACAGTTCGTACTCGACCCATGTGCGCAGGGAGTCGGTATCAATGCCCGGCCAGGGTCGGACCTTGGCGACGGTCTCGACCAGCATGCGGGGAGCCAGACCGGCTCGCAGGAGTGACCGTACAAGCTTCTGCGGGCGGTACGCTTCGCGCCGGCCATCGCGCTTCACGAGCTCAAACACTACTTTCTCCATCAGCAATCTCCTCTTTGTTCACTCAACTCAAGGTGACGCAGCTTTCGTGCCAGGAAGCGATAGGGAGAGAGCATCGCCGATTGCCTGAGGAAACACGCAGATTGAGCTCCGTTCTTGTGCCCGAACGGCTGAACCACATGTAACATGGCAGAGACAGACTCTCGTCTCAGAACAGCGTCCCGAGGGGCACTTCGGCACGATTGCTGCACTGACAGTACCGAATGCAGGGACAGCAGGTTACCGGATTTAAGCTTGTTGCTCTGGTGACCTCGCTGAGAGGCCGGCAGGGCCTGCGGAGGTCCCTCCTGTCCGCTCTGCAATGAGCTGTCGGCGGCTACGTTTGCCTCCAGCCGCCGACAGCATTCTCTTACCGCTATTCCAGGCTTGAGCCAAGCCAACGATGTGACCCGCCGGGTATCTGTCTGTAGTCCTTGCGGTTACACTCCATCGGCCGCCGACGCAGAGCCTGCAGATTGCCGCCCAGAACATGGCAGCGAGCAGGGACGTTCTCTGCTACGCGACGTCCGGAGGCACGACGGCCGGAGTTGTCTCCCTGAGGAGATGATCATTCTCCCAAAGGAGACAAACCCCTGCCTTGTGCGGCGGCGCGATGGGGCTGTTGAGAAACCCCACTCATGTCCCCCTGAACGAAGTGAAGGGTCTTCTAACTCTCGTAAAATCATCCTCGCGAAGATTCTTCGCTGCGCTCAGAATGACCAGAGGCGGCTTCTTCAACAGCCCCGCGATGATTGTATTTATGGAGAGACATGCAGTCTCCCGTGGAAGGCAGGCCCGGGCCGCGCGGCGACGTGCCCCTGGATTCCCGGGACGCAATGCAGCGCGGCTCTGCTAATTCCCCAGGACTTTCTTCACCTGGCCGACTTTCTCTTGCTCCTTGCCGACTGTCTTCTTGGATTCACTCTTGCGCTCCAACTTGCGATTCATGGTGAATCTTCCCGCGATCTCACTGGGGACTTGTGTCAGCGTGGTCGCCCTGAATCCCTAGTTTGACACCAGCCAGCGGAGGCCAGGGATCTTCTGGTACTCGATCGTAAACGTCACGGCCGTACCCGAGATACCTTCGACTTTGGTCTTGGCGACATGGTCATCGGCAGACCAGCCGTTGGCACCCGGATCGAGCCACAGAGAGTAGATTCCATCCAGGGAAATCCCAAGCACCGCGCTGTAGACCCCGGGTGCGGGGGCGATCTTGAGGTCGTCGAGCTTCGTCTCGCTTGCGGCGGCCGATGAATTGCTCTTGGTGTTGTATTTTGGGTCGTACGAGTCAGGCGATCGCAACTCGAGGCTGGTTACCGTCTGACTGGTATCGAGAACGAAATCAATGTCCGAAGGCCGAGACAGCGGAATCGCCACTGCCGTGCCGGTCGTGTCGAAATAGAATGCGTGATTGGTCTGCTGGACATCAGCTCTCGTATAGACCGTAACACCCATGGTTTTCTGAACAGCCGTCGTGAGGCTCCACTTGTCGCCTTCGCCTGACGCAGCGATAGCCGAGACCTGGATCAACCTGGCCGGACCCGTTACATCGTAGGAGTAGGTCCCGGAAGCAATCTCGGTCTTGACTCCATCAACATACACGTTGTACGCGGTGGCATTGGTAACCGCGAGCCACGTGAGCTGCAGCCTGGTGCCGTCGTCGATCGGTGTGTAGCTGACCGTCGGCGGGTCGAGAGTGACGGGCTGGGTGCATGAGATGACCAGAAGCAGCAGCGCTGTCAGCATTGCGGGCAAGTACTTCGTCTGCCTGCTGTCTGATCCGGCACTGCCGCACTCTTCTCTGATTCCGTTGTGTTCTGTCGATGCCCTCATACGGACCTCCATTTCTTGCGTTGACCGGCCGACAGGCGAAGCCTAACTTGGTTTGAGCTACAGCCGGCACAGTTCTCTGGAGTCGTGGTATTGCGCCTCGCCATGGTCTGTTACCAGCACAATGCGTGCCACCAACGAAGACCGCGTTTCCCATTTGGTTCAGGGCCGCAGCATCATGCCTCAGCCGGGACTGCGGCGAAGCGGCTTTCAGTACGTTTCTACGCCATCGATGATTGAGTAGCTGTGTCGGGCGTTGTTGACGAACTGGGCATGCACGTGAGCGGGCGCGCACTTGAGGACGTCATAGACACTCCTGGGCACATCGTGATAGATGTAGCGGCCCCGGTCGGCGAACTCCATCACCATCATGCCGGTGGCAGGGCTGTAGAGGATGCCGGCCTGCTTTTCAGTGGTCTTGATTGTCTTCATTTCCCTTCTTTTCCTTTGCTGCTCATGACCTGGCGTGCTGGTTCGGTTCGGACCTGCGGTCGGTAGCTGCCGAGAAATGGGGGACTGGTGGGCAATCCCGGCAGCTTCCGACCGATGTCGGCTGCGGGTCCGGGCGCGCCCGCTTTCCGCAACCGTCACGACAACCGGCTGTGGGGTGCCTTGGTTGCCGGGGGCTTTGGCAACGCAGGTTGTCGTTTCCTTGAGGTCTCGTGTAACCCACTGCTGCTATGGCAGGATGTGTGCCAAGGTCGCGGCGGGTAGCGTCCCGAGGCGGTGACAGCAGCGCCATAGCTGGTGTTGTCTCCCTGGGGAGACAGCCATTCTCCCAAAGGAGACAAGTCGCGGCGTTGTACGGGGCCTAGTATTTGATCTGCGTGCGAGTCGGAGACGCAATTCCGTGGCGCTTCATTATTCGGTAGACGCTGGGACGCGCGATACCCAGCAAAGCGGCAGCCTTGGCAACGTTGTTCTGCGTCTGCGCCATTGCTTGTTCGACGGCCTCGCGCTCGGCGATTCCCAATGTTCCCTTCAGCGTTTGCTTCTTTGCCTTTCTTGCCATGTCGTGTGCTGTCAGTTCCGTCACCCTGAGCGCGAGTTTCCCGATCCCATCCTCTCTATGTCGCCGTGCGGTGCGTCAGGGTTGATCGGGACCAGCCATAAACGCCGCGCGCCGGCCGGGATTGATTCGCGGTCACCATCCGCCTGCCCAGGCGTGTGGGTCGTCTCTCGGGAGCGACCGTGTCTACCGCCGCCGGCGCGGCCTTTCCGGTCATGACTATCCGCAGATTTCAGCATGGTTGTCTGCCTTCAGCACGTCACTCGACAATGGACCGTCCGCGCCGACTGCCGCGTTTGCTCTCACTACTGGCCTAGGAGTCCGGCCGAAAAGTCTTGACAAGCGTCCTGTTCTATGTTAGTAT
>CAZVCQ010000107.1:0-8306 GCA_964626085.1 uncultured bacterium | reverse complement strand
CGTCCGTTATGCCGCCCTGTAATGCAAGCTATTTTGTACTCCGGGTAATAACATCCATCGCCACGATGCGGTGCGGACATTTGTAGTCACCGCAACCCTCTAGCTTGAATGCCAGCCTGCTCGTCTCGACCCGAGGCCCCTCCTCATGGCGAGTCTCGGAGCACTCTTGTTCCACGACCACGAATTCCGGGTTCACTTTGCCGTCCGTGATGGCTTCCGTTGGGAGCCCCTCTAGAACGGCCTCTATGCGGATGTACGGAGACTCGGGCAGTTTGAGAGGTGCGCTCAGTAGTCTGGACCTCTCCGCTTCGGGGACCTCCAGCACATCGAGCATGCCCCAAATCAATGCCTTGTGCAAACCTGGGGACAACGTCGGTGCGGCCCTTCTCGCCGCATCCACCTCGCCACCGTGCAGAAGCGAGTTGCGGAGCTTCTTGGCCCTGCTCCAGGTGTCGTTGGGGATACCGGGCGTCGACTCAACGAGATACTGCATGCCGGTCGCTGGAGGCATGTCCGCGAAGCTGTGGCCGCACTCTGGGCATTTTAGCAGGCGCGTGCGGTCCGACTTGAGGTCGTGCAGCACAATCGCTTGGGCATTGAGAGACTCCAGGCCGGTCCAAAGAGCAGAGAACCTATCCAAGTTGTCTGACTCCAGGAGAGACTTGCGTAGCCACCTCATTGCTCTAGCGACCTTCTCTAGTTCGCGGGGGTGCTTCCGCATTAGGCGATTCCACACGAGCGTGAAGCTGTCGGTGTCCAACTTGCGCATCGGGCGAGCTTTACCGGGCCAGGGAAGATACTGCAGTAGTGTGCGGCTTGCGACGTCGGGCGTGATGTCGAGGACTCTCTGCGGCTGCGGAATCCCGGTCATTGCAGATGTAGCCAGACTTACGATCGCCACCATCCCTTCCACCACGTACCTGGTCTTTTCCAATGCTTCGGGGGCCGAGTCAGCGAAGCACTCCGCGTCCGCCACGAGTTGACAGAGCGTGGTGTTGGTGGCTTTGTCGATCAGGTTGCGGAGGTGGATCACCAGACCATCGGTGAACTCGTAGCGATGCGTAAGGCGGTCTAAGTCAACGAGCCCCTCAAGGTAGTAGCGCGTCCAATACCGGTGACCTACCGAAGCGCCAGACTCAGATTGAGCCACCTAGAGATCTCCCTTGAACGCGCGGTCGAGGATGGACGGCAGCAGGGCGTTGAGTTCGGCCCGCGTCTCCGCCTGCAGCCGCTTCAGCTCATCCATCTTCGCCTGCAACGCATCCAACTCGGCGACCATCTTGCGCTGGACGCTGACCGGCGGGACCGGAAGCGAGGTGGACTCTATGTGGCCCTGATTGACTTTCCAGATGCCCGATGTCGTCTTGGCCTTGTCCTCAAGAATGGCGCGGGTGGACGCGGAGTTCCAGATGGCCACGAAGAACTCCGGTAGGATCCGCGCGGTCAGCAGCGGAACGTGGATGAACAGGTCGGGGAATATCACCAAGTCAGATTCGTCTGCAACTCGACCGGCGCGCCCGCACAAGCGCTTGCTGCCATTGCCGCGCATCACGAAGACGTCGCCCCTGGAGATGAGGAATGGTCTGGCCTCGGCTACCTCCAGCGGAACCGGCTTGGCGTCGCGCACGTCAATCCGACCATTTCTCATTGCCGAGAGAACCAAGCATCGTATACCCTCGTTCTCCCCGGAAGACTTGACGGAGCGTCCATTCCGTAGACCATGGCCCACGAGCAGTTGCTGCACGGTCAACACCGGCCAGTCTGACTGCGCGCACACGCCTGATACCAGCGCAGCTTCGAGCGCCAGCGCCATCGTGGCCGTCTCGCGGCGATTTCCACGCGTTTCAGCGACCCGTGTCGCCAGTTCCTCAATCCGCGCCACGATGCGCCATTGCTCGGGAAGGGGAGGAAGGGGAATCGGGACAGGCAGAAGACGCTTGGCCTTCAGTTCGGTCTTTATCCCGCCTGGCACGTACTCACGCAGCAGTTCGCGGAACGTCCCGCTCCGCAGCAACCACCAGAGGAACATTGTGTCAACACGGTTCCCCTTGGGAGAGTACGCGCCGTAGTGGATCGTCGCGGCCGCAGGCCTCTCGTTCTCTGGGCCATAGACAGCAATCGCACCTTTGGCAGCATTGATGCCGGATACGACAAGATCGCCGGGTCCTATGAGAATCATACCTGTCTTGGTCTCGCCGCCCGCCCGGAATTGCAGGACGCCGTCGTTGAAGCCTATCTTGGAGACAATGCGAATGCGACCTGTCAGTAGGTCGTCATCAGTAGGACGTTCCTGCCGCTCGGTGAGCACTTCGCCCAGCGGAACCTGCGGCCAAGGCTTGCTCAGGGCTTCTTCTCCAGGTCGGTCTTGATCTCGGCCATGAGGTTAAGGATACGCTTCTCTTTCTCGATAATGCTCTCGACGAGTTGCTCAGGCGGGAGGTGTTCGAGGTCCTGTTTGGCGTTCGGGTTCTTGGTGTCGAGGTTGACCGTGACCGAGCCGTCTTCGGCTTTCTTGAGCACGTCCTTGGCCGAGACCTTCCAGGCCAGGCCGTTGGCCTTGCGCTTGGGCCACCATTTGAGGCAGGGTAAGAACTCCTCGAACTGGAGCGGCATCGTCTTGGTGTACTGCTTCCGGCCTTCGGGCAATGGCAGTTCAAAGTACCAGATGTCCTTGGTCGGGCCGGAACGGTCGAAGAAAAGGAGGTTCGTGGGAATCGAGGTGTAGGGCGCGAAGACACCGTTGGGCAGGCGGATGATGGTGTGCAGGTTGAACTCGGTGAGCAGTTCTTCTTTGATGCGAGCGCAGACGCCGTCGCCGAAGAGCGTGCCGTTGGGCACAACCACCGCGGCGCGGCCGGGGGTCGGCGAGCGACGGAGCTTGCGCATCAAGAGTTGAAGGAAGAGCAGGGCCGTCTCCGACGTCTTCCTGTCTTCCGGGAAGTTGCCCTGGATGCCCTTCTCTTCTTCGCCGCCGAAAGGCGGGTTGGTCATTATGATGTCAACGCGGTCCCGGTCGCCGATTTCGGATAGGCGCACCGCGAGGCTGTTGCCGTAGGTGACGTGCGGGTATTCCATGCCGTGCAAGAGCAGGTTCATCTGGCAGAGCAGGTAAGGCAGGGGTTTGGCTTCGCCCCCGATGATTGAGGACTTCTGGAGAATCTTGCGCTGCTCGACGGTAAGGCACTGCTTCTCAAGGTGCTTGTAGGCTTCGACGAGGAAGCCGCCGGTGCCGCAGGCCGGGTCGAGCACGACTTCGCCGAGCCTGGGGTTCATGACCTCGACGATGAAGCGGATGACCGGACGCGGGGTGTAGAACTCGCCCGAGTCGCCGGCCGCGTCGCGCATCTCGCGGAGCATCGTTTCGTACATGTTGCCGAGGGTGTGGATCTCCTCGGTCGAGTCGAAGTGGATGCCGTTGACCTTGGAGACCACGTCGCGCAGGAGGTAGCCGGAGACCATCCGGTTGACCACGTCCTTGAACACCGAGGCGATGACGTCGCGGCGGTCCCCGCCGTTCGCGCCCTGCAGGCCGCGCAGATACTTGAACAGACCCGAGCCTTTCTTGCCGTCCGGGCCGCGCGCCTCCTCGCTGTTGACGAAAGAGGTCAGGTCGTCGCCGGTCAGCTTGCACTCGTCTGCTGCCCAGTCGCGCCAGCGGTACGGCGCTTCGACCGCGGGCCGGAATCTCTTGCCCTCAAGTTTCGCCTCCTCCTCGCGCACCTTCTCCATGTCGTCGAGGAACTTGAGGAACATTATCCAGGTCAGTTGCGGCAGCCGGTCCAAGTCGCCGGAAAGCCCCCGGTCCTTGCGCATGATGTCCCGCGCCGACTTGACCAGGCTCGCAAGCTGCTGGGCGGTGGTCAGCGGAGCCGCGGGAGCGGCCTTCCTTCTAGCCATTCCTGATGTCCTGTCTCTTCTGCGCGGCCATCAGGGCCTCGCGTTCTCTGGAGCCGCACTTGCAGACCTGAACACTGACTCCAGCTGCGTCCAGCGCCGCGCCGGCCCAGGTCGTCGGACCCAGCCTTGCCAGCGGCCCGTCGTCTACGAAGACCAAGATGCGCTCAATGCTCCTCTTTCGCCACTGACGTGCATACAGCTTCGAGACCATCGCCAGCTTGAAAGCGTCGCTCAGTACCTTGTGCCGCTGTGCTGACTTGAGCGGTCCGACATGTGCGTTTACCTCAACCATGACCACCCGGTCTGCACCTACGTACAGCCCGTCGAGGACTGCCCGACCCTCGCCCGCCTGCAGAGCGACGTTTGGCTGCAGGGAAGGCACATGCAGCCTTCGAGCCATCCTCGCCAGCGCGGCGGCCTCAGCCCTCCGCTGGGGGCCAGAATCGCTGGCCTTTCGCCTCTGGCTCGGGCGTCGAGATTGGTGGTTCACTCTGCCTCCTCGGAGACGGGCTCAGGCGCATAGACCCGTTTGAGTGGGATAACGCCCTTGTACCTGGAGTCGAGCTTTTCGTAGTGAGTAAGTATCAGGTCGACCAACTCTTCGCCATCAATCAGCCGCAGGTTGGTCTTGCTCTTGGCAAATGCCTGTGCCTGCGGCGTATACGAACCAAGGGTCACTACGAGTCCATGCTCAGACGGTCCAACCTTGCCATACAGCGCAGACGTGATTGGGTCGCCAACGCTGCCCTCGGTACTCTTCACCTGCACCTTGATGATTGGCGGCTCAAACCCAAGTTCGTCCTTGTGAGCAAGGATGTCAACTCCTCCGTCCGGACCTTCGGGCGACACGCGTGTCCGATAGCCCATGATGTTCAACAGGTGCGCCACGAACTCGGCAAAGGGGTGGCCCTTGAGTTCCTGCGCGAGCTGCTTCAGGACGAAGTCACGCGTGTTGTTCTCTATTTCCTCGGCAACCACTTTGATGGTCGGGTCGACCTCGATAGGCCTGGAGGTCTTCGCCTCCACGGCTGCGAGGAACTCGTCCGCGTAGTTCTTGACGCGGAACAGCGACAGGGCCGAGCCGATCTCGTACAGTGCGCCCTGCGTGAACTCCGTGCGAGCCACTTCCTTGTGCCAAGTTACCTTGCGTAGGTTGGGGTAGCCACTGCTGAGCTTTGGGTCGTAGCGATAGGGGCCTTCGATTCGTCCGATGTGCACCTTGCGGAAGCGCTTGGATGCGTAGACCACCATGTCGCCCGGCTTCATCTCGCAGACGAACCTGAATATCTGCCCGGCTTGGTTCGCCACGGAAGCGGGCGAGGCTTGGGGGTACGTCTTCGCGACCGCCGCCTTGAAGGCTTCGCGGTCCGCTTTGGTGGACGACATGTTGCCCATCTCCTCCCAACCAATTGCGATGTAGCCCTTCTTGAAGAGACTGTCTGCATCGCCGGTGTGGCCGGCGTGAATGCCCCACATTGTTGTCTCACTCATGTTGTCCTCCTAGGACGCGTACAGCAGCGCCTGCAACTCGCCTACGGCCTCGCGCAGTTTCTCCGGCCCGCCGAACTTGGCAGCTATCTCCGTCACCCGGCCGTGCTCAGATATCGGCGGGACCTTGAGAATCTCGGGCAAATCGAACTGGGCCGCGCCGAACTCAGCATACTTATCCAGCAGTTCATCGAGTATCTGTCGCGCCTCGGGCTGGTACTTCTTGAAGAACCGTTTCTCTTCCTTGCGCAACCGCTCGGCCCGCTCGCGGCGCGAACGCAGAGGCGCGTTGAAGGCTATGTTGCAGAGCAAGTCGAACGGGTCCGCGTCCGGCTGCTTGGTTACCTTGTACAGGTCGTCGAACGAGATACCGCGCTCGGCCAGTTGCAGGATGATTTCCGTGCGTTGACTTGCGTCCGCCCACTTCTTCCGCAGTTCGGCCGAGTTTGGGAAGAGCTTGCGCACCTTCTCGGAGGTGTAGTCGGTCAGTTCCATCACGCGCAACTGCTTGCCGTCGGAGTCAAGTTCATACACAAGTTGAGCGGCAATCTGTATCGTCCCGCCGTCCACGTAGTACTTGCGTGGCAGCGCGGAAGGGCCGTCTACGACGACAACAACAGGCGGCGGGCCATCGTCTTGCGGTAAGGGCGGCTCGGGCTTCGGGGTCTTCTTCGTGCCGGTGATCGGGATGCCGTTATCGTCTATCGCCACCTCGTCCAGCAGCTCGGGCTCGCCGTCGAATTCCGGGTCGGCGAAAAGCCGGGTCGCGCTGCCGGTGTAGTCGAGGATGTTGAAGTAGAGCTTGCCGTAGTCGTCGCGCACGCGGGTGCCGCGCCCTATCATCTGCTTGAACTCGACTATTGAGTTGACCACGCGGGCTATCACGATGTTCCGGCAGGTTGGAGCGTCTACGCCCGTGGTCAGGAGCTTCGATGTCGTCAGGATTACCGGCGAGCGTGTTTCCACATCCTGGAACCGGCTCAAGTGGCCCTTTCCGATGTCGCCCTCAATGGCAGTGACGCGGCAGCAGTAGTCCGGGTGCTGAACCACTATGTCGGGGTTGAGCTTCACCAGCGCACTGCGCATCTCCTCCGCGTGCTCTTGGTCAACGCAGAAGACCATTGTCTTGGCGTAGCGGTCGGTTGAAGTCAGGAAGTCGGAGATGTTGCGGGCGATTGCCTGCGTGCGCACGCGCAGGGCCACGACTCGCTCGAAGTCCTTGGTCTGGTACTCGCCGTCCGGTATCTCGCGGCCGAAGCGGTCGAGCTGGCCTTTGTCCGGTCGCCAGCCGGCCGCGTCGAAGGAAGTCAGGATGCGGTGGACGCGGTAAGGCGCGAGGAACCCGTCGTCGATGCCCTGCTTGAGGCTGTAGGTGTAAATCGGGTTGCCGAAGTAGAGGTACGTATCCCGGTTGTCCTCGCGCAAAGGCGTTGCAGTCATACCCAACTTGTAGGCGGGCTCGAAGTAGTCGAGGATTTCGCGCCAGTTGGAGTCGTCGCGCGCGCTGCCGCGGTGGCACTCGTCCACAATAACCAAGTCGAAGAAGTCCTTCGGGTACTCCTTGTACAGGCCGGGTCGCACTTCGTCCTTGGCCAGCGCCTGGTAAATGGCGAAGTACATCTCGCGACTCTTGTTGGCCACGCCGCCCTCTATCTTCCACGCCGCCTTGTCGAACGGTTTGAAGTCCTTGACCTTGGGGTCGTCCACGAGGATGTTGCGGTCCGACAGGTAGAGGATGCGCGGCCTGCGATACTCGCCGTTGCGAGTCCAGCGGCCGTTCCACAGCCGCCAGCAGACTTGGAAGGCAATGAACGTCTTGCCGGTGCCGGTCGCCAGCGTCAGGAGCGTACGCTGCTTGCCGGAGAGGATGTGCTCCATCGCACGGTTGATGGCGATTTCCTGGTAGTAGCGCGGGACCTTGCCCGGAGTGTGCAGGCCGGGCGCGAGCAGACGTTCAGTGGCTTCCATAGACAGCTTCGACTTGGCCCGCAGGCGGAGCCACAACTCATCCGGTGTCGGGAACGTCTCGACCTCGCGTTCGCCGCCGGTCAGGTAGTCAAACTCGATGATGCCGGTGCCGTTAGTGGAGTATGCGAACTTGAGGTTCAGAGTCTCGGCGTAGTCCTTGGCCTGCTGAATACCGTCGCCGGGCAGCTTGTACTCGGCCTTAGCCTCAACGACCGCGAGCGCGATGTCGCGCGCATAGCGAAGGATGTAGTCGGCCCGCTTCTGCTTCCTGCGGCCGGTCTTGCTGCCGACGACGAAGATGCGACCGTCGGTGAACGTACGCTGTTCGTTTATCTGGTCGTCAGTCCAACCCGCAGCGTAGAGCTTGGGAAGGACGAACCTCCGGCAAGTATCGGCTTCAGTCGCCATGTTACGATGGAAGCATAAGGAGGTTCACCCACATGTCAACCCGGCGCGACGAACACGAGTTCCCGTCCTGAGCATGATGCCGGGCGGAAAGGACGAAGACGGAGACAGGATTCACCCTCACCCTTCCCTCCCCCTCAAGGGGGAGGGAATTGAAGGGAGGGGGAGAAGGGCAGTCGGAGCTGAGGGAACGGGCGGCGAGGTGACGGAGTTGACCGTGGCGCAGGTGTTGTCCGACAAGATTGGCGTACCGCTGGAAGTCGTCACCGGCCATCTGGAAGGGATGGCGCAGTCCCGGCTGCTGGAGCTCAACTCGTTCCTGAAGAAACGGCTCATCGGTCAGGATGAGGCGGTGGAGCGCGTGTGCCGGCGGCTGCTCATGGCCCATGCCGGGCTGGCCCAAAGGCGCGGCCCGCTTGGGGTCTTCCTCTTCCTCGGCCCCACCGGCGTGGGAAAGACGCAACTGGCGAAGCTGATGGCGGAGTTTCTCTTCGGCAGCGAGTCCGACATGATACGGCTCGACATGTCCGAGTACATGGAGGAGCACA
>CAZVCQ010000106.1:0-8328 GCA_964626085.1 uncultured bacterium | reverse complement strand
TGGACTCTGGACTCTGGACTCTGGACTCTGGACTCTGGACTCTGGACTCTGGACTGCGGAATTCCTGCGCCGCTCTCTCCGCTGCCCGGTCAGCCATGACCAACGCCTCCAGCAACGAGTTCGAGGCCAGTCGGTTCGCACCGTGCAGGCCGGAACAGGCACATTCGCCGGCCGCATATAGCCCCGGTACCGACGTCTCGGCCCAGGTGTTTGTCTCGATTCCTCCGCAGACGTAGTGGGCGGCGGGAACTACCGGTATCGGCTGGCGCGTGATGTCGACGCCGAGTTTCAAACAGGTCTCGCTGATGTTTGGAAAACGCTCGCGCAGCCGGTTCGGGTCGAGATGCGTGGCGTCCAGCAGCACGTAATCTCCGCCGCGCAGTCTCAACTCGGTGGCTATGGCCTGTGCTACCACGTCACGCGGCGCCAGGTCCGCGTCCGGGTGATACGCCGGCATGAACGCGTGGCCGTCGCGAGTCCGGAGTATCGCACCTTCGCCCCGCAGCGCCTCGGAGATCAGGAACGCGCGGCCATCGAACATATGCCCGTAGAGTGACGTCGGATGAAACTGGACAAACTCCATATTGGCGATTCTCGCGCCGGCCCGATAGCCCATCGCGACTCCGTCGCCGGTCGCAATCCGCGGGTTGGTCGTGTGCAGCCAGGCCTGGCCCATGCCTCCGGTCGCAAGCAGACACACTCGTGCCTTAACCTCCTCCAGAGTGCCGGTGGACTTGTCGAGGACGAGGGCGCCGCAGCAGCGGCCGTCGTCGTCCATAACCAGGTCGACGGCAAAGTGCTCCTCGAGCATCATCACGTTCCGGTCTGACCGTACTGCCTTGAGCAGGCCGTGCTCTATTTCGGCGCCGGTGAAGTCACGGGCGTGGACGATTCTTCGGCGCCGGTGTCCCCCCTCCTGCCCAAGGTCGAAGTGCTCGTTCCCTGAACCGTCGGCGTAGGTATTGAAGGGCACGCCGAGACCGTACAACTCGCGCACCAGCCCGGGCCCGGCCTCGGTCACAAGCTCCACAACATCGGGGTGCGATACGCCGCCGCCCGCACGAATCGTATCCTCAAAGTGGAGCCGAGCGCTGTCATCCGACTCGACTGCCGCGGCGATGCCGCCCTGCGCATAGTTCGTGTTCGATTCTGTGTCCGCTTTCTTGGTGACGAGCAGGACCGAGCCCTGCCGGCTCACGCGGTGCGAGAACCACAGCCCGGCCATACCCGAACCGATGACGAGGAAGTCGACCTTACGCTCGACGCGCATCTGGGGGAATACTCAATTCCTAATTCCTAATGCTCAACGAATGCCCCAACTGACGTAGAAGCCAAAGCGCACATTGGACATTCGGGCATTCGCCAGGAATTGGTAATTGGGAATTCGTCATTCTCCCCGAATCCGTCTTTCACTACTCAGAAACGACAGCAAACCTTGATGCCGGGTTCGGTGTCTCCGGGACGGAACTCAACCCGCGGCTCGGAACGGCCACTGCCGGCAAAGAACGCGCAGTCGACCACGCTTGCCAGGCGGTTGAGAAGCAGCGCTCCGACCACGAACTGGGCGTTCAGAGCAGCATCGCGTCCCGACCGCCTTGTCCCCCAGTAGCGGAATCGTGCCGAGTCCGAACTCCAGTTCCAGGTCTTCGAACCGAAGTACTTCTGGCTCTCGTAATATACGTGTTGCAGTTCCGGGTCATCCGGATATATGTCCCGCGCATCCGCCCGCACGCCATCATTGTACTGGTCGGCATTGTCGTATTGCTCCAGCGCCCGGTAGTAACGCGACTCCCTGACGTTCAGGTCCGCCCCCGCCTCGCGTCCGGCAAAGAGGCGTGCGTCATGCTCGCGGGCCGAGCTGAACCATGAGAACCCGCCCCAGAGCGCCCAGAGCGTACCGTCGAACCAAAGCAGGGCCTCGCCGCGCTTCGCGCTGCCCAGGATCATCTGTCCGGTCCCGGGCAGGGCCATCGACGCGAGAATCGCACGGCCGCGCGGTGACGGCTTGGGCGCGGGCGCACCGACCGCTGGCTCGATTCCGACCATCAAAACAAGAAGTGTGCTCCACATCATGACCACTCCCTCATTCTATGATGACCTTGCGGCAGTCAAGCGCGGCGCCGTCATCGGCCACCACAAAGTAAGTGCCGGGACTGATCCCGCGCAGGTCAAATCCGGAACCATCCGCGGTCGGAATCCGCCGCACCTGCCTGCCCGAGGCATCGTATAGCGCCACAGCCGCGCCCGACATCCCCCGGCCGATATCAAGTCGTGCGTTCCGCCGCACGATACTCGGCCGACCCGCGACCCTCGTCCCACGCCCCTCGTCCCCCGTTTCCTCATCGACACCGATCAAGTCCCAGTCGGTCAGCTTGGCGTAGATGTCAAACCCCTTGTGCCGGCGATTGTCAGCCCAGGCAAACGCCAGCACGTCATCGCTTGCCGCAATGCTCTGGCCCACGGTCCAGTGATGGTTGTTCGGGAACAGGTTAGGGCTGTTCACTATCTTGTTGAAGCTGATGCGTGTACCGTCCGAGTTGAACCGTTGGCAGTAGATCTGCGGGTTGCCGGGGAAATCCCGCTCGTCGTTGAATTCAACCGCCAGCCTGCCGTCCGGTGCGAAGGCGCAGCTCGGCGCGTAGGCGTCGCCCGGGATCGAATTGTCATTCACACGCTCGTTGCCACCAATCCTCGTTCCGGACGAATCAAACCACTGCAGGTACACGTCATACACATCACCGCGGGTATCTTCCCAAGCCACGACAAACCGCCCCTGTACGTCAATCGCGCACGACGGGTAGCCGTGGTACTTCCCGGGCGGATCGAGGTTCACCCCGATGTTGCCGCCGACTCGGGAGCCGTCGGCCCGGAACGCCTGGCAGTAGATAGCAGACTGCCCGGAGCGGTAGTCCATCCAAGCCGTGACGAACCGGCCACTTCGATTCATGGCCGCGCTCCCATAGAACCCGGCACCGGTGGAATCCTGCACGGCAAACTCAGACCCAAGCGGGTCGCCGTTCGAATCATACCGGCGGCAGTGCATCTGGTACGGACCGTTGCGTGTGTCCATCCAGAGAATCACCGCGTTGTTGCTTGAGTCCATTGCCACGTAGGGATACCACTGAAAGGCGCCCGAGCCATCAGAATTCACCAGGAAGTTGGATCCGACCGATATGCCGCTGCCATCCATATACTGTGCGTAGATGTCGATGGAGTCCGACCCGGCCCGCTGGTCGGTCCATGCCGCAAGGAACCGGCCGTTGCCGCCGGCCATGCTCGCATAGAACTGGTCGGCCCCGCCCGGGCCGTCGTCATTGAGCCGCAGATTTGCACCGAGCAGATTCCCCGCCGCGTCCGCCACGCAGCGGTAGATATCGAACACGCCGTTCCGCTCATCCTCCCACGCCACACAGATGTACCCGCGCGCGTCCATACCGATGGACGAACAGCGCTGGAGCGCGCTGCCGTGGTCGTCATTGATACGGAAGTTGGATCCGACCTTGTTCCCGCTCCGGTCAAGGCGCTGGCAATAGATGTCGGGGTTGCCGGAACGCACGTCCGCCCAGGCAGCCCAGTATCCACCATCCGGCCTTGCCTCGATGCTGGGATTCAGCTGGGCTCCGGTACTCACATCGCTCAGCCTGAAGCTCGGGCCCTGCGCGGTCCCGCCTGCGTCGTACCGCCGCGCGTACACGTCGTACTCGCCGCTCCGGCCGTCGGTCCACGCTACGATGAACTCGCCATACTTGTTCACGGCAACCCCCGAGCCTTGCTGGTCGGCACCGCCGCCGTCATCATTGACCCTGAAATTCTGACCGGCCGGGTCGCCGCCGGCGCCGTAGCGCTGGCCGTATACGTCCCAGTTGCCGTTCCTGCCGTCGTCCCACGTCACGACATACTCACCGCCTGCGCCGCACGAAACATCGGCCGTCCACTGAGTGCTGGTGTCGGTCGTTACCTGAACGTTCACGCCGATTTGCTGGCCCTGGGAGTTGTATCGCTGACAGAAGACATTCCAGTCCATGCTGCCGCCCCCGCCCCTGCCGTCCATCCAGACGACCACGAACCCGCCCGAGCTGTCACCCGACACCTCCGGTTCGTACTGGTTAGCAACCCCTACCGGGTCGTCATTGACCCGGAAGTTCGCACCCCAAGGCGTGCCGTCGGGATTGAGGAACTGCGCGAAGATATCACCGGTCAGACCGAACCTGCGGTCGTCCCATGCCAAAAGGGCCACCCCGTCCGGGGCAATCCACGCTCCGGACATGCTCTGGTCACCGCCGGCCGCTGAATCGCTCACTCGGAAGTTGCCTCCCAGCCGCGTACCCGCTGCGTCAAATCGCTGAGCGAACAGGTCGGAGTTGCCGATGTCTCTCCGGTCCTCCCAGCAAAACAGGAACCGGCCGTCCGGCCGCATCGCGCTCGACGGGTCGCCCTGCCATCCCATAGAAATGTCGGTGTTCAGCCGTTCGTTCACCCCGATTCTGTTTCCGGCAGAGTCAAGCCGCTGGAACCACGCATCCGCGTCTCCGTCCCGGAACTCGTACCAGCTCACCACGAAATTGCCCAGCCCGTCTACTCCCAGCTTGGGTGCCAGCTGGCTGCATCCGCTCGCCGTATCATCGTTGCAGACAAAGTCATCTTTGATGACGCCGTCAACGCCGCCCAATCTGCAATCTGCAATCTGCAATCTGCATTTCCTTGCGTGCCGGGGCGGCACCTGCCCATTCGGCAGCGGTCTCGGGTTATCAGGAGTCCGCATTCTGATAAGTTGACCTGGGCGGCCCCTGTCGGGCAGTGCAGCCGGACCGGCCAGCACTACGGCCGCAGTCAAGGCGACCGTCAGCGCTCCAATCTGCAGTCTGAAATCAACAGTTTTCAATGCCATAGTCTACCTCACGACCGCCAACTTGGTGAACTTCACCTCGGTCTTGCCCGAGTTCGTCACTGCCACCCGGACGATGTACGTGCCAGGCGGAACCCTGGCAAGCTTGACGATGGTCTCGTTATCGATGCCCGACACTGCCTGACCTTCCATCTCCTCGCCGACCGGCTCGCCGACCATATCCAGCAGCCGCAGCTTCACCGTGCTCTGACCCGGCCCGAGCCGGTACCTCACCATTGCCTGGTCTGCGGCCGGATTCGGGTACACGTAGAGCTTATCCACGAGTTTAGTGCTGCTGCCCGACTGCCAGACCGGCACTTCGGAGTCCGGAACCAACCCGGTATGGCAAGGGTCGTGGTACGCGCACGGCCACTTGATGCCGGCGGCCGGGCCCGGCATGTCCCAGACATAGAACACGCCCGAATCCGACCCGGCGGCCAGCTCGATGTCTCCGTCCCGGTCAAGGTCAACCGCGAGCGGCACCGCGCTGATACCCGCAGTCGCCATCAACGGAAAGAACTCAAGCGGCTCGCCGGTTCGGCCGTTGAATCCGAGCAGCCCATACTGCGGCGAACCGATGACGACGTCAGACGTGCCATCGTTGTCGACGTCGGCCACGACCGGTGAGGATGCGTACTGGAAGAGGACGTCGAATGTGATAATCCAGTTGCCGGCCAGTTCCGTCGTCGTGTAGGTGGATTCCTGCGTGAAGGGGTAGTTCGTCACAAGCGTGGCGTTGCGGTTCAACGCGAACAGCTCGTTCATCGACGCGGCGAGGAAGTCAATCTGCTCGTCACCGTTGACATCGGCCGCCGCCAGATTGCCGGTGAACGGACTGCGGATGAACTCGCGGGACTGAAACCTCACCCCGCCATCCAGACCGACCATGTAGAAACGATAGTCGTGCTCGCCACCGGCGATGACCGCAATCTCCTTGGTCCCGTCCCGGTCGAAGTCGCCGACCAGGGGTTGGGCCTTGGCATAGAATGGGGAACTGCTGAGCACCACAGGGAAACCGCTCACGAGCGAGCCATCCGGGTTGTAGAGGAACAGCTTCCCGTCGCCGCTGAGCACGACAATCTGCGGTGGGACCGTGTCGGTGGTCACCGCTACCGGTGCGCGGATCTCCGAGCCAACCGCGACCGGGAACCCGGGCATCAAGGTTCCGTCGCCTTTCCAGGCATACAGCTTCATGTCAGCCGAACCAACGATGATCTCCTTCTTGCCGTCTCCGTCCAGGTCTGCGAGCACCGGCGCGGCAAAGACCCTATCCCCCACTTTGATTCGGGTCGGCGTTCCCGAAACCGGAACGACCGTAACAAAGGTATCGTTGCCCGCCGCTACCACCTCGAGCTTCGAATCGCCGGTCACGTCGCCGATGGCGATGTCGGCGCGGGTCGTGGTCCCGATGCCTAGCGAGCGAAGCAGCGAGCCGTCCGCACGCCACATCTTCAAACCACCGGCGGTGTCAATCACGGCGATATCGAGCGTATCGTTGCCGTCGATGTCGGCGGCGAACGCTGACAGGAGCGGGGTGTTGCCAGCTACCTTTGGAAACCCCGGCTGGTACAGGTCCCACCCGACCTTCACGGGGATGATCGTGTCCTTCAGCCGCGCGGTCGAATCCACAACTCCCAGCAGCGTGACGTCGAGGTAGCTCCGGCCTTTATACCCGTCCGAGTTCGGGTTGGTCTGAGCCGTGAACCTATCGTTGTACCCGCCCTTGGAGAACGGGTCGTACTTGTACCCGTATACCTCGTAGTTCGGTGCGCGCGACTGCCAGTACGACACGTCAAAATCCTGCACGCCGTCGCCCTCCTCAAGGTCCACGCCTTTGTGCGTCGGGTCGATGTTGACGGCATTGTATGGCCCGTAGTCGGCCAGCACCTTCCGGTCAATATGCCAGATGAGCAGGCCTGACCCGGGCTGAAAGAAATCGTACTCGCTACCGCCGACCGCGATGACCACGCCGTCCTCGACGTCCACGTCAATCGTGTCCGGTTGTTTGACGTCCACCTGTCGGTTCTCAATCAGGAAGTACTCGTCCGGCGTTATCGGTATCTTCACGATGGTCGGCCGCGCAGTGTCGCCTCGCTGGCTGAACAGCTCCGTGTCCATCTCGGCGGCGTAGACCGCAATCGATTCGAGTGGCACCCTCACTGTCCGTACCTGGGTGATGGTGTCAAGGAACAGAGTACGGTGGTATGCGTCAAGGAAACCGGGAATCACGCCGGGGGGCGCGCCGGCGCCGTAGTCACCCAGCCAACTGCCATAGCCCATCAGGCTCCACCCACCCACGCCCATGGTCACACCGGTCACGTCGTACAGGTCGTACGCTCCGAGCAGATGGGCGAACTCGTGAAAGAGCGTGCCGGCGAGACCAGTCATCCCGAGGATGTTGGTCTGGTCTCCGTACATGGTATCCTGCCGCATCATCTCCGGCAGCACGGTCGCCTGCTGGATGTGGGTTCGGCCCGAATCAACCGAGAGATACGGCACGCCAAGGTAAGCCTGAATCGCGCCGGACGGAATCTCGCCCGCGAACAGGTCGAACGGCGAATCGTTCCTCAAACCGTAGTCCGACTGCAGGCCGGAACCCGCGTGGAACACGATGAACTCGTCATAGTCGCCGAAGTGCAGTTCCGGGTCATCGTCAGCTACCTTGAAAGCGTCGCTCATCAGCCGGACCAGCCCGATTTCGATCGCGTCGTAGGAAATCGTATCCCCGTAGAACTCCATCTCGCGCGGCAACTGATAGCAGGCCTTTTCTCCCGAGGGCATTACTGCGAACTCGACGTACAACTTGCCCAGCGACTGCGCCCGGTAGAAGTTGCGAAGACCCTCCATCTGCCGCTCGAAGTAGCCCTTGAAATGGGGCGGGTCGTAGAAGAGGCCCGAATCCGGTGACAGGAATCCGAGCGTGTCCATCTTGCCGTTGCCGGTCGTGAGCGGAGTCGTGTCTGGCTGGAACTCCACCCGCAAACAGAGCACGCGCACGGTATCGGTGCCGCCGGCCTGCAGCTTCCTGATGCGCTCAATGTCGGCATCGGTCGGCTTGAACCGGAAACGCTCAAACGGCGGCTGGTCCTTCTGCATGGTCGTGTAGGACTGCAGGAAACGGGCAGCCTGTGCTGCCTCGCCCGGGATGTCTCTGCGCTGCGACTTCACCAGGCGCAAAGTGCGCGCCTGCCCAACCAGAGGCAACATTAGGACTGCCAGCAGCAACAGACTCGGGATATTTCGTCTACTCACGACAACCAATCTCCCCGGGCGCTCTCATCAGTATACCTCACTTCCGGGACATTCGCCAATCGTCACTCGTCAATAGGAACGGAGAGAGGGATTTGCCACGTTCCTACGACAAATCCCAACCTTGTGATTTTCATAAACGGAGAGAGAGGGATTTGAACCCCCGATACCCTTGCGAGTATACGTGATTTCGA
>CAZVCQ010000105.1:0-8407 GCA_964626085.1 uncultured bacterium | reverse complement strand
CAGGTCAACGGTCTGGACCAGCGCCAGCCCGTCCTGCAACAGGAACACACCCGCATCGTCGGCCGTGCTGATGCCGACGAGCAGTCGCGGGTCGTTCTGGGGCTTAAGCCCCTCGAGTGCTTGCGCCAACTGCGCCTTGCTGAGCTTGGATGCTCAGCCGGGGCAGGTTACCGTAGCGAGTATGCCACGTTTGGCCATGTTCCTCCTGAGGTCCCAGTTGCCAGGTACCAGTTACCAGTTGAGCGAGACGGCCCGGCCGGTGCGGACACTGGAAACTGGTCACTGGACACTGGTCACTTTCTGCCTGAGTATGCGGACTTCTCCCTTGCGCTGCGTGATACCGCGCGAGTCGAGGTAGTTGAGCAGCGGGATGATGTACTTGCGGGTCGTCCCCAGCTCCTGTCTGATTTCCGAGGCGGTCAGCTCCGGTTTCTGCGCGAACAACGCCCGCACCTTCTGCTCGGCCAGCGCGACCGCATCACGGTGCAACACGATCGACTCGCCGACGTCGACGAGGCGACCGGACTCAAGCAAGGCGACCCGCACCTGCTGCGCCACCTTCTTGTCGACCCCGGCCAGCGCCTCTTCGAAGCTCGGGGGCGAAAAACCCATCTCCCGGAAGAGCTTGTCGAGGCGGTCGTACTCCCTTTGCAGGACCGGGCCGAGCTTGATTTGATGTGACGCCAGCCTGACTCGGTCGTCCTCGAGCACAACCTGATTCTCACTCAGCAGGGCCGCGAGTACCGCTCCGAACAGCGGCGGCGAGAAGCCGCGTGCGGCCTTGGACCGAAGTTCCGGTCGCTTGAGCCCGAGTCGAAGCGGGTTGTCTTTGTGGAACTGGGCAAGAGTCGCGACCAGGGCCGCGCGCGCCTCGCCGACCACCTTCTCGTGGACCAGGAACTCCTTGCCCTCGAACTCGAGCTTCCGCGCGCGGCTGGTAGTAACGAGCAGACCGAGCATCTCTTTCGCGTCGGCGTCGGCCAGGGCCAGGTCCTTGGCCGCCTGCGCGAGTGTCTTGGCGTCGAACTTGTGCTTGAGCAGATACTGCTCCAGCACGCTCCCCGCCTCGCCGGTACGGAGCGCTTTGAGCCGCTTCACAACATCTTCGTCGAACCTCCGCTCCTTGGACGGGTTCGCTTCGAGCACGACCCCGCCACCGATGGTTTGCTGGGGTGCAAACGTCCGAATGACGTAGTGGTCATTCCAGTCGCACACGACCGGTTCCTCGGCACGAACCTGCACCAAGGCATCCTGACCCGGCGCCAGCTCCTTGGTGTCGAGCAGCGCCACCCGGCACATCACCTCGGCGGTGCCGATGTGCAGCTTGAGGCTGGCGAGGTTCCTTAGCGGCTTGTCGACTGACGTGAGCAGGTACAGGGCCGCGTTGAAGTTCGTTGTCGGCGTGTAGTAGCCGGGCGTCGCAAGCACGTTGCCGCGCACCACCGCCGCGCGCTCGAGTCCCTGCAGGTTCAGCGCCGCGCGCTCGCCGAGCCCCAGCGTCTCGAGCTTCTGGTTGTGCTTCTGGATTCCCCTGACCCGTACCTCGCGCTTCTGCGGCAGCAATTCGAGGGTATCGCCGACGTGGACGTGACCGGACAGGACTGTCCCGGCGACGACCGTTCCGAACCCCTTCATCGAGAAGTTCCGGTCTACCGGCATCCGGAATACGCCCCGGTCCGGCTTGGCCTCTACCGTCTTCGCCAGCTCGACAATCGCCTGCCGCAGCTCGGTCACGCCCCGACCGGTGATGGCGGATACCGCCATCATCGGCGCCCCTTCAAGGAAGGTACCCCTGACCATCTCGCTGACGTCCAGCTTCACCATCTCAACCCACTCGTCGTCGACGAGGTCGGCCTTGTTGATTGCGACCAGACCTTTCCTGATACCCATCAGACGGCAGATTTCGAAGTGCTCGCGGGTCTGCGGCATCACCCCGTCGTCAGCCGCAACTACCAGCACCACAAGGTCGATGGTGCTCGCCCCGGCGAGCATGTGCCGGACGAAACGCTCGTGCCCGGGCACATCGATAACAGTAATGTCGGCACCGAGGAATGCGAACCCGAGGTCAGTAGTCATTCCCCGCTCTTTCTCTTCCTTCAGGCGGTCCGGATCGGTGCCGGTAAGCGCTTTGACCAGCGCCGACTTCCCGTGGTCGATATGCCCCGCGGTCCCGACTACGACGTGCAACTAGCTCTCCCATCCCTCATTTGTCATTCGCACTTTGTCATTCGTAATTGCCTAGAAGCCTTTCCGGTCACTGCACCCCGGAACCCCGAGCTCGGCCCGGTACTTGGCAACGGTTCGGCGCGAAATGCTGATCTCCTCGAGCTTCAGTCGGGAACAGATCTCATCATCGCTCAGCGGGTGCTTCTTATCCTCGGCATCGATGATCGCCTGGATCTTCTGCTTGATGCTGGTACGTGACTTGTCCCCGGCCCCGGCCTTGAAGAAGTAGCTGAACGGGAAGATGCCCTGATCGGTCTCAAGGTACTTGCCGGCGATCGCCCGCGATACGGTCGACGCGTGGACCCCGATGATGTCGGCGGCCTGCTTCAGGGTCGCCGTTTTCAGGTGCTGCCTGCCACGCAGGAGGAAATCGTGCTGTTGCTCGATAATCAACTCCACGAGGCGCTTCAGTGTCCGGCGTCGTGACTCTATGCCCTTCAGGAACATCAGTGCTCTCTGCAGCTTCTCCCGCGCAAACTGAACCTGCTCGGACGAGTATTCCTTCGGGCTCTTGAGAATCTCGACATAGCGCTGGGAGAGCCGCAGCCGGGGGAAGCGCTCGTCGTTGACGCTGGCTACCAACTTGTCGCCCTGCCACACCACCGAGAAGTCAGGCGACACGTAGTCCGGCGCACCGGGAGCGAAACACCGAGCGGGCCGGGTTTCGAGGTTCAACAGCGGCTGCACCGCCCGCCTCACGTCGTCCTCGGTGACCCCGCACAACTTGGCAATCCTGGCGGTCTGCTTCTTCACCAGCAGGTCCCAGTAGTCGGTCAGCAGCTTCCGCTCAAGCGAGGCCGGGTCGGCGCCCGCCAGTTCGAGCTGCACAAGGAACGACTCGCGCCGGTCGTGGCAGGCGATGCCGCCTGGCTCCAGCCGCTGGACTACGTAGAGAATCGACTGGACGATGTCGACCCCGACTTGCTGCTGGGAGGCAATCTCCTCCTCCGTCATAGTCAGGAACCCGTCGTCATCCAGCGATTCGATTATGAACTCCGCGACCCGCACGTCATCCTCGCTCAGCACGCTGCGGAGATGCGGCATCAGGGAATCAACCAGGCTCTGCTCCGGCCCGGTCGCAAGTTCGGCGGCCGAGGTCTTGTCGTCATCCGCACTCGCGTCCCTGTACACCGCCGGAGACCACCCGTCGTCCGGCATCAACTCGCTGATGGTGTATTCTTCGCCGGGTCTGATCTCAATCGGCGTCTCATTCTTCTCCGGAGCCGGCGCATTCACCGTAGAGACCGGCGGAGCGGCTTCCGGCGCGGGCTCAGAGATGGAGGCGATAACGTCGGCTTCTACCGTGCCCGGATTGTCATCTGACTCCTCCAGCGCGGGGTTCTTCTCCATCTCCTCGCGCACCATCTGCTCGAGGTCCAGCGCCGAGACCTGAAGCAGCTTCATCTGCAGGATGAGCTGCGGCGTCAGCCGCATCTCGAGCTGCTGCTTCAGGTCGAGCCCGATCCCCATCCTCATATGCGGAATCTCTCGCCCAGGTAGACCCGGCGCGCCTTCTCGTCCTTGACCAGGTCATCCGAGGTGCCCGAAAGCAGGACCCGCGCGTCGTACATGATGTACGCCCGGTCCGTGATCTCCAGAGTCTCCCGGACATTGTGGTCGGTTATCAGGATTCCGAGCCCGTCTTCGCGCAGCTTCCGAATGATGTCCTGGATTTCGGTCCGGACGATGGGATCGATGCCGGTGAACGGCTCGTCCAACAGCAGGAACGACGGCCGCGAGGCGAGTGCGCGAGCGAGTTCGACCCGGCGCCGCTCGCCGCCGGACAGCGTGCCACCCCGCTGCTTCTTCAGTTGTCCGACGTTGAACTTGGTCAGCAGCTCCTCGACCCGAACGGCCTGCTCTGCCTTCGACATGCCCAGCATCTCGAGAATCGCCCTGACATTGTCTTCAACCGACAGCTTTCTGAATATCGACGGCTCCTGAGAAAGATACCCCAGACCGAGCCGCGCCCGCTTGTAGACCGGCATCCGTGTGATGTCGTGTCCGTCCAGGGAAATCGTACCCTGTTCGGGATGGATGAATCCGGTTATCATGTGGAAAGTCGTGGTCTTGCCCGCGGCGAGATCGTCGGGCTCCTGGGGCCGAACGGCGCGGGCCAGTTCGAGGCTCACGCCGTCGACGACCCTGCGCTCTCCGTAGCACTTCACCAGATCACGGGTTTCCAGCTTCATGGTGATTCCGATTCCGAGCCCGCGAGACCAACGCTCGCCGTTTGGTTCCTCCCGGTCCGTATGAGCTGCCCGGAGCTCAACTCGCTAACCTCAACCCGGTCGATCGCACCGCCCGCTACCCGCAGCTCAATGGCCCTGCCCGCGACGACAATTGAATCCCCGCCCTCGGTCCGATATTCGCCGGTCGCCCTGCTGCGGATGGTCACGCGTTCCAGCCCGCCGTTCCTGACCTGGAAGGTCATCGTATCACCGCTTGCCCGGCTCACGCTGTCACGCACGCTCGGCCGACCCAGCGCCAGACCAGAATCCGGCCCGGAGATGAAGTCTAACGTATCGCACTCAAGTTCGGTCGCACCCGATGTCAGCCGAACGTCGCCCTGGGCGTGTGCGCGCGACCCCTTCTCGTACCAGAACATCTGCCGGCTGGTGACCCGGGCCGAGTCCTTGTCCCGTCGCCACGTCAGGACCGGGTTTGAGTCAACCACCCCGACGTCACTGCCCAGGTCATATGTACCTCTGGCACCGGTCAACCGGAAACTGCGATTGATGTTCTCAAGCACAACTCCCGAATCGGCTCGCACCATCTTCTCCCTGGACTGGTAAAGCAGCTTCGGTGCCCGGATGTCGAGCGACTCCTGACGAACACGGACATTGCCGAACAACTCGGCCAGCTTGTCGGTGAGATGATACCGGGCGGAATCGGCCCAAATCTGTGCGTCGGGGTTGGTGATGTAGACTGCATCACTGATAAGCGCCAGCCCCCTGGCCTCATACATCCGCGCCAGGTTAGCCGTTATCCGGGTGTCCTCGTCGGTGACCACCACACTGTCGCGAAATACGGTTGCGTTGCCTTCCGGCGTGCGCTCGATCGACATGTGCTTCGCGCTGAGCTGGGACGCAATGGCACAAGCGACGCAGAACGTCACCCCGGCCGCCGCAAGTCCCGCTTGTCTCAGAGGTCCCACTCTCTTTCCCTACTTCCCGGTCTCGAAGTCGTAGTCCGACGTTCCCTGCACCGGGCTCAGAATGTCAATCTTGGTCAGCCCGGCATCCGACACCAGCCCCTTGCCCTTTATCCTCCCCTTAGGCGTTTCAATCACCAGGTCAGCGTCGGTCCGAACCAGCCGGCGTTGGTTGCTCCAGACAAGTGAATCGGTCACCAGCATCGTGCTATCCGAAGTCCGGACGATGACATTGCCGCGAGCAACCAGGTCTTCGTTCTGCGAATATATCGAACCCTCGTCCGCAACCAGCGTGGAACTAACCCCACCGACCTCGTCGTAGAACAGCACCCGCAGACCGGTCACATCGACACGTTGTGCGGGGTCGTACACGTATGCCTTCTGTGCCTCCAGTGTGTACTGCCGCTTGCCGCTGGAACTCTCGTGCAGCGTGAATGCGTCGGTTTCCTGGTTCGGCAGCACCGGGTTTGGCCCGCATACCGGCTTGTCCTTGCAGGCGAGCACCGCGAGTAATGCGAAAGCCAGCAGGTAGCGCACGCATCTGCTCCATCGGGAATCTGAAATCTGCAATCTGAAATCTACAATCCTCACTCGATTGCCCCCGCCTTACCCCACCATACCCATTCTTCCGGGTGCTGCCGCACCTGCTCAAGCAGGGCACGCGCTGCCGCTTGCTGATCACCCGGAGGGTAGACGTCAACTCTCACGTGGCCGCGCTGCAGCCGGGCAAATGCCGGCGTCAGCCGACCACCCTTCCGCGCCGCCAGCTTGAATCCGATATCCGGCAGCCTCATCCTGACGCCATCGCACTCAGTCCAAGTCTGAGTACCCTGGCTCGTGTTGTCCAGCATGAACCCGGTGATTGACGACCGGGCGCCGGCCCGGATCGCCTGCCTGATCCCCCTGGCCATGGTCACGCCCCTGGAGCGACGCATACCCGCAAGCTGCTTTGCCAACCCCGGGTCGCGCTGCTCTCCGACCGCAAGCGTGACCCCGTATCCGTTGCGACTGAATACCTGTGGCAGGTACTCCCACAACCCAAAATGGAATGAAGCCATAGCCGCATGCAATTCTCGTTCCAGTGCTTGATGGCTAAGATTCTCACCATAGACTCTCGCCCTGTCAACTAGTGCATCCCCTGCCCGGCTGCCCACTTTGGCCATTACTGCCAGGTTCGTCCCCAGCCGCCAGCCGTTCTGGACCCAGAACCAGCGGCTCTCTTTCCCCGTGATAATGCGCAGGTTACGCTTGATTTCTCGGCGGTAGTCCGACCTCAGCGCCAGATACAGCAGAACGATTGTGCGGGAAAGGAGTGCCGCCGGCCTACTGGGCAGTGCCCGAACCAGCGCGAGAGCGACGCCGGGCAAACTCATAGCCGGCCTTGATGAACTCGTGGAATAGCGGATGAGGCCTGAGCGGCCTTGACTTGAACTCCGGGTGAAACTGGGTGGCGACGAAGAAGGGATGACCCTTCAGCTCGACGATCTCGACCAGCTTGCCGTCCGGCGACTTGCCGGTTGCCAGCAAACCGCTCTTCTCCAGCATCGGCAGGTACTTGAGGTTGACCTCGTAGCGATGCCGGTGCCTTTCCCGAACAAGTGCGGTGCGGTAGCAGCGTTTGGCAACGCTGCCCTTCCGAATCCGGCACGGCCAGGCGCCGAGTCGCATCGTGCCGCCCTTACGCCGGACCCCGCGCTGGCGTGGCATCATGTAGATGACCGGGTAGGGGGTTCTCGGGTTGAATTCGGTCGAGTTGGCATTCTCCAGACCGCATTGGTTCCGCGCGGCCTCGATCACCGCCGACTGCAGACCCACGCAGAGACCGAGGAACGGGAGCCGGTGGTCGCGGCAGTACTTCACCGCCCGCAGCTTGCCTTCGATGCCGCGCACTCCGAACCCGCCCGGCACGACTATCCCGGCGAGACCGGCCAGCCGCTCATCGACCGTCTCCGCGGTAATCTCCTCTGACTCAACCCAACGCATCTTCGCGCTCACGCCCACGGCCGAGGCCGCGTGGTGCACCGCCTCGACGACGGACTTGTAGGCGTCGTGCAGCCCCACGTACTTGCCGCACAGCCCTATCTCGAGCACTTCGGTTGCGAGGGTATCGCGCTCGATGAAACGTCGCCAGGCGCCAAGATCAGGCTTGCGGGTCTTCAGACCAAGCAGTTTGCAGATGTAGCCATCCAGGTTCTGACGGTGGAAGACCAGCGGCACTTTGTAGATATTGTCCACGTCCACGGCTTCGATGACCGCCTCGGGCCGCACGTTGCAGAACAGGGCGATCTTGTCGCGCGACTCCTGGGGCAGGGCAGTCTCGGCCCGGCACATCACGACGTCGGGTTGAATCCCGAGGTCGAGCAACTCGCGCACCGAGTGCTGCGTCGGCTTGGTCTTGTATTCCCCGGCGCTCTTGATGTACGGCACCAAAGTCAAATGGACGTAGATGACGCTGTCCCGGCCTTCCTCCAGCGCGAACTGGCGTGCGGCTTCAAGAAAAGGCTGGCCCTCGATGTCGCCGACCGTGCCGCCGATTTCGGTTATCACGACATCGTGGCCCTTCGCCAGTTTCCGAATCCGGTCTTTTATCTCGCCGGTGATGTGCGGCACGACCTGGATGGTTCGGCCGAGGTACGCGCCCTTCCGCTCCCGGTCGATTACGGCCGAGTATACCTGGCCCGCAGTCACGTTGTTGTTCTGCGAGAGACTCAGGTCGATGAACCGCTCGTAGTGACCGAGGTCAAGATCGGTCTCCGCCCCGTCGTCGGTTACGAACACCTCCCCGTGCTGGAACGGGCTCATCGTGCCCGGGTCGACGTTGATATACGGATCGAACTTCAACGGCACGACACTCAGCCCGCGCGACTTCAGCAGCAGGCCGATGGATGATGTAGCAATACCCTTGCCCAGCGACGAAACCACGCCGCCGGTAACGAAGATGTACCTAGCCATTGGCGGATTGACGACTGACGATTGACGAATGACGATTTCCTGAGGCCGACTCGCGAGACTTGGCTGTCTTCTTTG
>CAZVCQ010000104.1:0-8450 GCA_964626085.1 uncultured bacterium | reverse complement strand
CAGGGGCTGAGAACTGATGAGCTTCTCGACACTGGCGAGGAGGTTGCCGAGCACGCCTGACTACTTCGTTGGCTTCAGGGCCGAGACTTTGACGCTGCGGACGCCGGCGGCGGCGCGGCGCAGTTCCTCGGTCGACAGACCGGACTCACGCACGAGCGCCTGCAGCGTCGGGTCGCTGGCCGTCGCCTCGACCGGGAAGCGCTCTTCCGACACGACGGCGACATCGGAGAAGCCGGCAGCCGACATCATCGCGAGGTAGTCTGCCTTCAGGCCGGCACCGGAGATGCAACCGACGTAGGCTGCGGCTGAGTCGAGGAGCTCTTTGGGCAAAGGAGAGTCGAGAACGATATCGGAGATCATCAGCCGGCCGCCGGGTCTGAGAGCACGGAAGGCCTCGCGAAAGACCTGCGGTTTGTCCGGGGAGAGGTTGATGACGCAGTTGGAGATGATCGCGTCCACTGAGTTGTCGGCGACGGGCAGGTGCTCGATTTCGCCCAGCCGGAACTCCACGTTCGAGACCTGCGCGTCGGCGGCGTTCTTGCGGGCCTTCGCCAGCATCTCCGGCGTCATGTCTACGCCGATGACCTTTCCTTGCGGCCCTACCTTCCGGGCGGCGAGGAAGCAGTCGATGCCTGCTCCGGAACCGAGGTCGAGCACGGTTTCGCCGGGCCGGAGCGACACGAGCGCGACGGGGTTGCCGCAGCCCAGCCCGAGGTCCGCGCCGTCAGGCACGGCGGCGAGTTCCTCATCTGAATAGCCTGTTGCACGGCTGGCTGTCTCCGAAGCTGCGGTCCAGCAGCAGCCTGCGGCCGATCCGCAACAAGACCCGGAATTCTCTGCTATCTTCGCATAGCCTTCTCGTACGACTTGTCTGACTTCATGCTCATTTTCGGGCATTGGTCTTCCTCTCAGTTCGACTACAGCAGGCTTTCCGCTCCGAGGCTTTCGGCCGACGAGCGGTGCGGCGGCCGGACTTGCACTCGCGGGCGAGCTGGCGCGCCAGCCCAAGCAGTTCCAACACCGAGTCGTCAACCAGCCGGTAGCGCATCCAGCGGCCGTCACGGCGGGAGACGATGACCCCGGCCTGTTCGAGCACCGACAGGTGGTGGGACACGACCGAGAAAGAGGTCGGGAAGTGCGGCGCGATTTCGCAGACGCAGCGTTCGCCGGTGGCCAGCAGCTCGACCATCCGCATCCGGTACTCACTGCCCAGCGCCGCCAGCAGCGCCGTCGTCAACTGCCTGCTGGTAATATCCATGCTTCTAAAATTATAGAAATGTGCAGCTCATGGTCAAGCTGCGCGGATGCAGGAGCGGGTACAGGCGACTGAGACGCAGCTGAGGTGAAGTGGTCGCTTGGCCAGCGGTTGCTCCGGCAGGTTGACAGGCGGGGCACGCGGAGTATGCTGTAACCGAAAGAGGAGGTGGTATGTCGAAGTTTCTCATTACCCTGCCTCCGGCTGCACCGGACAAGGTGAAGTCGGGCTGAAGCGCCGTCGTCCAGGCTTCCGTGGGAAGCCCACTCAAGATGGACAGCGCCTACGTCGACAAGGCGGCAGGTCAGGCGTTCTGCGTCTGGGATGCACCGGACCGCAGCAGCATCGAATCCCTGTTCACTCGAGCCGGAGTCAAGACAGAGACAATCCGCGAAGTAGCAGCATACACCGGGTAGTCCGGCACCCGAATCGAGGCTGACCTGGCCCGCGGTCAGGGCCGGGTCGGTGTTTTTGCCCGGGTGGCGTAGGCCGAGAGCGGCAGCGCGTCGAGGCTCGATCGCGGGTGCCGCATCAGTGCGCGTACGAACAGCCGCGCCAGTTCGGCGTCGTTGATAAGCGGAATACCGAAGTCAGCGGCGGCGCGGCGGATGCGGTAGCCGTCGGTCAGTACGGTCTCGTCGGCGGTGCGCATGGGTATGTTGACGACACACTCGACCCTCCGGTCGGCAATCAGCTCGACGACATCCCGTGTTCCTTGTTTCGGGTCTGAGACCTTACGCACGAGTTGCGATCGCACTCCCTGAGCTTCAAGGAACTGGTTGGTTCCCTGCGTGGCATGGACGTCGAACCCGGCCGCGGCCAGTTGACGGAGCGGTTCGAGTAGCTTGAGCTTGGCGTCGTCGCCGCCGACGGAAACGAGCAGAGACTTCTCTGGCAGGCGGAGGCCGTTGGCGATTGCCGCCTTGAGCCAAGCTTCTTCGAGCGAATCACCGAGGCAGGCCGACTCGCCGGTCGACGTCATCTCGACGTAGAGCACCGGGTCCGCTCCCTTCAGCCGGGAGAAGGAGAACTGCGGGACCTTGACCGCGACGTAGTCCAGGTCCAGCGTGTGATACCTGCCCCGTACGTTCTCGCCGAGCATGGCCCGGGCCGCAATCTCGATGAAGTCATAGCCGGTCGCTTTGGAGACAAAGGGGAAGGAGCGGGAGGCGCGCAGGTTGCATTCGATGACCGAGATTTCGTTCTGTTTGGCGAGGAACTGGACGTTGAACGGGCCGTTGATGCCGAGCGCCCGGGCGATGGCCTTGGTGATGCTCTTGGCGCGGCGCACGGTTTCGAGATAGGTGGTCTGGGGCGGAATCGCCACGGTCGCGTCGCCGGAGTGGACCCCGGAGAGCTCGACATGCTCCGAGATGCAGTAGATGACCATCTCGCCGTCCTGGGCCACGCCGTCGATTTCGATCTCCTTTGCACCTTCCAGGAATTTGGAGATGACAACCGGGTTCTCCGGCGAGACCTGCGCGGCCTGGCTCAGGTACTGCTCAAGCGAGCTTTCAGTCTTGGCGATGTTCATGGCCGCACCGGAGAGCACGTAGGACGGCCGAACCAGCACCGGGTATCCGGTCTTGGCGGCAAAGGCGCGGGCTTCCTCGATGTTCTTCAGTTCCTGCCATGGCGGCTGGGCGATGTCGAGTTCGTCGAGCAGGGTCGCGAACCGGTGCCGGTTTTCGGCCCGGTCAATCGAGTCAGGGTCGGTCCCCAGAATGCGGACGCCGCGGCGGTGCAGGCTGAGCGCGAGGTTGTTGGGTATCTGTCCGCCGACCGAGACCACGACTCCGAGCGGCCGCTCGAAATCGACGATGTCGAGCACGCGCTCCAGGGTCAGTTCCTCGAAGTAGAGCCGGTCGTTCGAATCGTAATCGGTGGAAACGGTCTCCGGGTTGCAGTTGACCATCACGGTGCGGTGGCCGAGCTTCGCCGCGGTCGTGCACATGCCGACCGAACACCAGTCGAACTCGACCGACGAGCCGATGCAGTATGGTCCGCTGCCGAGGACCATCACCGGCCGGCCGCGCTCTTCTGGCTTGATTTCGGGCCCATCGCCGCCGTAGGTCAGGTAGAGGTAGTTGGTTGCGGCCGGAAACTCACCGGCCAGGGTGTCGATGCGGCGGGGTCGAGGCAGGACGGCAAGCGAGATGCGGCGCTCGCGCACCGCGACTTCATTCTCTCCGACCTGGCGGCCGATGGCTTGGTCTGAGAACCCGAGCCGCTTCAGGCGCAACAGGTCTCCGGCGGAGAGTTGGGCGAGCTTCCGGCCGGAGAGTTGCTGCTCCGCACTCACGATTGCTTCCAACCGGGCGATGAACCACGGGTCTATGCGGCTGAACTTGCATATCTTCTCGGCTGAAGTCCCATCCGCGAGCGCGTGCACGATGGCGAACAGGCGGCGGTCAGTCGGGTTCGCGATTTCGTCGAGCGGGTCGTCGGTGCGAGCCTTGGGGTCTGTGACTCCGTCGTAGCCGAGTCCGAGCGAGCGCACGCCCTTCTGCAGCGCCTCCTCGAAGGTCGCGCCGATGGCCATGGTCTCGCCGACGCTCTTCATTTCGGAGCCGATGCGGCGTGAAGCAGCACGGAACTTGCGCAGGTCCCAGCGGGGAATCTTGACCGTGACGTAGTCGAGCGCGGGCTCGAAGAAGCAGCCGGTGACTCCGGTCACCGAGTTCTTCAGGTCGGCAAGCGCGTAGCCGAGCGCCAGCTTGGTCGCGACCCAGGCCAGCGGGTACCCGGTTGCCTTTGATGCGAGCGCGCTGGAGCGCGAGAGCCGGGCGTTGATTTCTATCACTCGGTACTCGCCGTTGGAGGGGTGCAGGGCGAATTGCACATTGCACTCGCCCACGACCCCGAGCGCGGCGACGATGCGCAGCGAGACGGTACGCAGGTAGTGATACTCGTCGTTGGTCAGGGTCTGG
Organism: uncultured bacterium; assembly: GCA_964626085.1. Lineage (GTDB taxonomy): Bacteria > Hydrothermota > Tepidihabitantia > Tepidihabitantales > Tepidihabitantaceae > UBA2258. Next base: position 4,265 of record CAZVCQ010000104.1, on the reverse strand, counting down.
GATGGCGCGACCACGATGCTCTCGCCGGTGTGGATGCCCATCGGGTCCATGTTCTCCATGTTGCAGACCGTGACCGCGTTGCCGAACCGGTCGCGTACGACTTCGTACTCGACCTCTTTCCAGCCTTCGAGGTACTCCTCGACCAGCACATGTGGAGCGTGGCACAGCGCCTCGCCAACCCGGTGCCGCAGTTCTTCCGGCGTCCCGGCCCGGCCCGACGAAAGGCCACCGAGGCTGAACCCGGCCCGTACCATTACCGGGTAGCCGAGTCTCTCCGCAATAGTCAGCGCTCGCTCGACCGAGTCGGCGGTGTCGCTGCCCGGCACCGACACGCCGATTGAGCGCATCTTGGCAGCAAAGAGCGCCCGGTCTTCAGACTCAATGATGGTCTCGACCGGCGTGCCGAGCACGGCCACGCCCGCGCGCTTGAGCGCGCCGGATTTCCAGAGTTCGACCCCGGTGTTGAGGGCCGACTGTCCGCCGACGTTCAGGAGGATTCCGTCCGGCTTCTCGGCAGCGATTACCTTCTCGACGAAGTCCGGCTCGACCGGCAGCAGGTAGATTTCGTCCGCCAGACCGGGAGTGGTCTGGATCGTTGCGACATTGGGGTTGACCAGAACCGCTCGGATGCCCTCTTCCTTCAGGGCCTTGATTGCCTGGCTGCCGGAGTAGTCGAACTCGCCGGCCTGCCCGATGCGCAGCGCGCCGGACCCGAGAACGATGACGCTTGAAGGCTTGTTCAAGGAGTCCACCGATTGCACCGATTACGGAAGATTATACCGGGGGCTTCGGATCGTCCGGACAGAATCTTTGGGAATCTGTGGAATCTGTGGATGATCTGTTTCACAGGACTTCCACGAAGCGGTCGAAGAGGTCTTCGCTGTCGAGCGGACCGGGCCTGCCCTCGGGATGGAATTGAACCGCGGAGACCGGGCGGCGCGAGTGGCGGATTCCCTCGACCGAACCGTCATTCGCGTTCTCGAACCAGACCTGCCAGTCGCGCGGCAGTGTGGCGGCATCGACTGCGTACCCGTGGTTCTGGCTGGTCAGGCGGCAGTGGTCAGTACCCTTCTCCCGGCACGGCTGGTTTTGCCCGCGATGGCCGTAGCGGAGTTTGTAGGTACGCGCGCCGGCAGCGAGTGCGATAAGCTGACAACCGAGGCAGATGCCGAAGATCGGCCGGTTCAGCGCCAGCGCCCGACGGAGCACTGCCACGGTCGCGCCGCACCGTTCGGGGTTCCCCGGGCCGTTGGACACGAGGATGCCGTCGAACCGCTCGCCGGTGTAGTCATAGTCGGCCGGCACCTGAAGTACCTCGACGCCGCGCCTGAGCAGTTCGCGCCGGATGGAGAGCTTGACCCCGCAGTCGACGAGGATGACACGCTTGCGGCCTGAGCCGAAGCGCTCCGGCCTCCGCACGCACACTTCGGGCACAATGTCAGTGCCGTTGGGGTCGAAGAGCGCGACCGGTTCGCCCGAATAGTCGACGGGCAGAATACGCCCGAGCATCGGGCCGCGCTCACGGAGCAGAATGGTCAGCTTGCGGGTGTCGATGCCCTCGACCCCGGGTACGTTCTCCTCGGCCAGCCACTCGTGCAGAGAGCGCGCGGCGGTGGCGTGGCTCTGGTCCGAATGGGCAGTGGAGACGATGAGCCCGGAGGCCTGGATGCGCGAGGACTCGAAGCAGTCCTTGTCAGCGGCGGGCACGCCGTAGTTGCCGATGAGGGGATAGGTGAGAACGAGTACCTGTCCGCGGTACGAGGGATCGGTCAGGCTCTCGACGTACCCGACCATCGAGGTGTTGAATACCACTTCACCCGAGGCCGGGCCGTGAAAACCGAAGCCGGTGCCGGCGAACTTGGAGCCGTCTTCCAGTTCAAGAACGACTCGCTGTTCCCGTGGTTGGTGACCTTCGAGTGAAGGGTTGTTGGGAGGCAATGCGGCCATATCTTAGTGGGCTGCACGTGCGGCGCAAGCCCGGCTTGCCGGAAAGGAATTCACCACCAAGCCACCAAGGCACGAAGAGGAATTCGAACTGGGACTAGGAGGCTACGTTCAGGCGGACGACCTCGGCGGGTAGTTCGTCCAGACTCGCAATTGTCGCGTCCGGGACGATGCCGTCGGGCGAAGGCGAGCTGTCGCGGTTGAGCCAGACCGCTTTGATGCCCGCGGCGTGGGCGCCGACGATGTCCGTCTTCGGGTTGTCGCCGACGAACACCGAGTCCGACGCGGACACTCCGAGCCGGTCCAGCGCGATGGCGAAGATGCGCGGGTCCGGTTTCGCGATTCCGACCTCACGCGAAACCACGACCGCTCCGAAGCAACCCTTGAGTCCCGCAACATCGAGCTTGTCGTACTGCAGGTCGCCCGGGCCGTTGGTTACGAGCCCGAGCCGGAACGTCTGGCCGAGTTCCCGGAGCACTTGCAGCGCGTCGGGAAACGGCTGGTAGCGCGCCCGGCGTTCGGCCATGTAGACGCAAGACAGCGTGTCGGCGAGCAGCGGGTCGGCGATGCCGTTCTCGGCCAGGGCGCCCGACCAGACTTCGTGTCGGTACTCGGGAACCCACGCACTGAGCTGTTTCATCTCCTCGTCTTCGCCGTCGAACCGCGCACTCAGCGCCGACCACGAGCTGACGTCGAAGTTGCTGCCATACGGCGCCACGATCGGATGGGCGCGGAAGAGCCGGCGGGCGACGCGGCGCACCGAGTCCTTCAGGTCGCCGGGCGGGATGTTATGCCACTGCTTCGCCACCTGTGCGGTGGCGACCAGCGCTTCGTTGGCCGCGCTCTCATCCGGCATCAGCGTATCGTCCAGGTCGAACAGAACCGCTTTCAACACGGCGCGTGATTCTACCTGAACGTGCCCCGCGTGCAAAGCACGCCTTGGAGTGCGGCAGCAGCGCTGCCGCCTTTCCGGGTCCTTGCTCGGAAGCCGTCAGCCGTGAGCTGTCGGCTACTCCAGGAGGATAAGGTTGACATGCTTGGAAGGTCCGTCTCTGCGTGTCGCCACTTCCAGTTTGATGCCGGAGTTACGGGCAGTGGCATAGACGTCGATGCCGCACGACTCCATCGAGGGCCGCGCCAGTTCCGGGTGGCGGCAGTCGCCGGTCAGGTCGCATTCCCTGCACAGCCGGCAGGGGCCGTCCTTAAGGCCAAATGCCTTGTAGTGTCCATCGAGGAAGGCCGCCCGCTCCAGTTCCGCTGCGAGCCGGTGCATCCGTCGCCTCTTTCCAGCATAGTCGGCCCGCGTGCAGACGTAGCTGTAGATAAGAGCGTGCCTGTACGCTCCGAGCACCCGCTTCATCTGCTCCGGCGTAGGTGTATGGGGCGGGCAGCAGAGCCGCTTGCCGAAGCCTCCGCAGCCGAACTGGCACTTCAGCCGCACCCATTCTGCGGTCACGACGTTCCTGACAGGCACAATCTTCGCTCTATGCGCCCCGGCCGCGAGTGCCTGCGCGACATACTTCTTGAGTTCAGCAGTCGTCTTCTTCATGCCTGCATACTAGGCGAGCTGCGCCAGGGCGTCAAATCCGACCCCGCCGCCAACGGATTCGCTCGCCCTTGACGACGATGGTCACCAGCAAGAGGACGGTCAGAATTGAGTCATAGGCCACGTAAGCTATGGGGTGGATGTCGGGCCGAATCAGGACCGTTTCGCCGACGACCAGCAGCACCCAAGCGGTCAGCACCAGCCGGCCCTGTCAGCAATTCGGAAATCCCCAGCCGATGCCATAGCGCTTCGCCGGGAACAAGGCTCTGTTTTTTCCCCGGTTCACGTTGCGTCCGCGTGCTCCTTCAACATCGTCTTGACCAGTTCGACCATCTGGTTGTGCCGGCCCTTGACAGACCTGTCTATTAAGAGTGTTGCCGTTTCTTCCCCGCGTTCTCGCACTCCGGTTATCTCTTCGGCCGCCTACAGCCGACCATCCCGGCTGGCTCCTCGACCGCGTATCCCATGTCCCGGTAAGCGCGGAGTCGGTTTCGGTACATCTTCAGGGTCATCGCGCAGTACGAGTCTACGTAGTCGTGAACTTCGACGTCCCTCTTGCCTTCGTGAAGTCTGTGCAGCCTGCCCGCGTACTGGACTATCCTGCCCTTGTATGAAATGGGCATGGCCAGGAACAGCGTGTCCAGGGCAGGAAGGTCGAATCCCTCACCAATCAGCGAAGCGGTCGATAGGAGGCATGTCTTCTGCTTCTGCTCAAGTGCGGAATGAAGCTCGGACATCATCTTCTTCCGAGCGGGCAGAGGCATCTCGCCGTCAA
>CAZVCQ010000103.1:0-8556 GCA_964626085.1 uncultured bacterium | reverse complement strand
CGGGACGCGGTTCTACAAGAACGACTCGGGCCGGTTCTTGTTCCTCTCCGACCGCGCCGGCGGACCGGACAACAAGTGCCCGACCGAAGGCGCGGGCTTCGCGGACTTCGACAATGACGGCTGGGTCGACCTCTACTGCGCCAACTACGAGAACTGGGAGAAGCACGAGTACTACCCGGACCAGCTCTTCCAGAACCAGCACGGCTACTTTGCCGACGTGACCAAGAAGGCGGGAATCATCCCGCCCTACGACGTCGACCTCGCGGGCCGGGGCGTGAACTGGGGTGACTACAACAACGACGGATATCAGGACTGCTATGTCTCCAACTACCGGCTCTGTGAGAACTTCCTCTGGGTGAACAACCACGACTCGACCTTCACCAACCAGGCTGCTCAACTTGGCGTGGCCGGAGATGAAGTCAACGGCTGGTATAGCCATACCATCGGCTCGGAATGGGGCGACTACGACAACGACGGCGACCTCGACCTCTTCTGCGCCAACCTCGCCCACCCGCGCTACATCGAGTTCTCCAACCGCTCGATGCTGTACGAGAACAGAATGTCTCAGACTGTCCATCGTCCATCGTCCATCGTCCGCAGCCCCTTCGTGAATATCCGCGCCCAGACCCGCATCCAATACGAGGAGACCCACTCCGACCCGGCCTGGGCCGACGTGGACAACGACGGCGACCTCGACCTCTACATCACGTCAATATACGAAGGCCGCCGTTCGTTCCTGTACAAGAACGTTGCGGTCACGGACGCTGATCACCAATCTCAAGTCCTCTTTCGCCAATTCGACGACGTCACATGGGTCTCCGGCACGCGCGTCTTCAACGGTTGGGGCTGCGCCTTCGCCGACTTCGATAACGACGGCGATGAGGACCTTGCGGTTGGTTCCGGCTCCGGGGTGAAGCTCTTCCGCAACGACACCAAGAACAGCAACAATTGGCTGGAGGTCCGCGTCATAGGCAGGAAAGCCAACCGTGCGGGCATCGGCGCGCGGGTGACGGTCACGCAGGGCAAGAGCCGCCAGATCCGCGAGGTGGAGGGCGGCAAAGGGACAACCAGCCAGAATTCACTGGTCCAGCACTTCGGGTTCGGCAGATTTGACACGCCGGTAACGGTTGAAGTAAGATTCGGCCCTAACAGCAGGGTCGTGCTCAAAGACGTGAAACTCAACCAGTTGATTACGGTTGAGGAGAAACCATAGGCGGCAATGTCATGGAACCTCCTCACCCTCGCTCCGCTCTCCCTCTCCTCAGTGAGGAGAGGGTGTGGGGTGAGGAGCGCCGGCACCGGACTCAGAGGAGTCAGGCCCGACCGGTTGGTCACTGTGACCGAACAGGAATAGCGGAACAAAATGGGCAGTCACGCAGTATATTCAATCTCGACCGAAACGAACTCGCCGCATGAAAGGAGATAGCAAGTGAGAACCGCAGCGTTGGCCGTCGCAGTAGCCCTGCTCTTCACCGGATGCGCCCGGGTCTACGTGCCCCCGGCAATCGACCTGAAGCCGCAGGAGACCATCGGAATCATCGAGTTCAAGTCCGACGCCAAGGGCGACCTCGGTGAGTTCGTCACCCAGAAGTTCATCCAGTCCATTACCCAGGACCAGGACCTGAGGATTGTCGAACTAGGCGACGAGAAGGCGGTGCTCGAGGCAGTCGGCCTAACCCACCTCGGCCCGGATGCGTTCAAGGCCATCGGCGAGAAGTACGACCTCAACGCCGTGTTCACCGGCAAGCTCGACGTGTCGGAGGTCAACCCGAGTTGCGCCTTCGGCCCGGGCTACGCGAGCTTCGAGGGCAAGGTCAACGCCCGGCTTGCGGCCCGGCTGGTGAAAACCACGACCGGCGCCACGGGCTGGAGCAACTCGGCCCGGGACGAGCGGACCGTCGCCGGCGTCGAGAGGTTCGGCTCCGGTTTCTGGTTCAATGCCGAAGACCCGGAAGAGGCGTATGGCAAAATGGCGCGCAGCCTCTGCCGCCGGGTCACCCACGACTTCCGTCACACCTACCGGCACAAGTGCCTTTAGGGACACAAGACTAGAACAACTCCAGCGGGCGGGGTCCGGCAGCAGAACCCCGCCCGCCTTGCAGCCCGAGCCGTCACGGCGCTATCGGTGCAGCGACGTTGAAGACGTCGCTGCGGATGGCCTGCAGCATGGCCTCGGTCAGACCGCGCGCCTCAAGCCGTTGCCCATGCTGCAACTGCCACCGTAGCCTGCCACAGGCAACGGGCAGTAGACCTACCTGTGGCTCTGCCCGTAGCCCCGCCTGTACCTCTGCCAGGACTTCACCCTCCAGCTCGGCCCGTTCCTCGCTTCGTCCTCTGCTCCGTTCCTCTCGCCGTTCCGGCGCAGGTTCCTGACCTCATCACCCGCGCAGTAGCGGCGGCTGTCGCACTGGAAGTTGCGGCCGGAGCACCTGCCCGTGTACCTCAGCCCTGAACTTCGACCGTTCCCGACGGGGTGATCCCCCCAGTGACCCCTACCCTTGAATGTGGGGCCACTTGCCGCGATCCAACCAGCTAAAAAACAATAACTTAGATATCACATGTGAGAATCACTCAACTGTACCTTCGTGTATTGAATCAGAGACCGTCCAGCTTCTGCTCAGGGCGTGTGAGCTAGACGGTGCTGAATCGCGCCGCCCATTTGACCCCCCAAGCCATTCCAGATTGTCGATTGCAGATTGGCCAACCCCGAGGCAGATTGACATCCCCGCCCGCTCTGGCTCACCCCAAACCCCGCTCCTCAGCGGCTCTGCCCCTAAGGCGGTGTACGCGATTTCCTCGGGTCGTCGCACGTGCACCTGTAACCCCTTGGGGTGACCCTGCGGGTTTGACAACCGCGCCCGCCAGTCGTAATATGTCCGCGATGAGGATCGGTTTGCTGCCGGTGATAGTGGCTACGCTGGCCACGTTGCCAGGCTGCCACTCCGTGCCCAAGCCGCCGACGCCCACACTTGCCGGCCCGGACACGAGTTGGACGCATGCCCCGACAGTGTTCACGTCAACGCCTACAGACATACAGCCCGAGGGAATCGACGCAATGGCCTACTTCGACTGGGGCGACAGCAGCATAAACGGAGGGTACTCCGTCGATCTCCCGCACGAACACGCGTACGCGGAGCCGGGGACTTACGTCGTGTCGTGCCGGTACAAGTACGTTCGTGAGTACCTGGACTATTTCATGGTAAAAGACAGGTACGGCGACTGGTCCAACCCCTGCACGGTCCACATTGTCCCTGACACTCTCACCCATCCGGACAGCGTCTACGCCAAGGTAGAACTCGGCCGCCACGCGTCTTGGGCCTGCGTCCTACCTAACGGCAGCGCGGTCTACCTGACAAGCGGAGACAACAACTCCGTCTATGTGCTCGACCCCGGCACGAACTCCTTCACTCTGCGTATCCCGGTGCAGTCTGACCCGTCCTGTTGCGTTGCGTCAGCAGGCGGCGACCGTGTATACGTCGCCAACCACGGCAGCAACTCCATCTCCGCAATCCGGACGACGGACAACTCGGTTGTAGACACGATACCGCTGCCGGCAGCTCCGGACCGACTGACGCTGCTACGCGGCGACACGCTCCTATACGTCTCGCACGCGGCCAAAAACCAAGTCTCCGTTGTCCGGCTAAGCGACGACTCAATCATCGCGAGCATTGCCGTGCGCGACAGCCCGAGCGGGATGACCTGCACGCCTGATGGGCAGCACGTCTACATCGCCGGCATGGGCAACGACAGCCTGACGGTCGTGAGCGCGCTCGACCATAGCGTCGAGAGGACCATCCGCGTCGGAGCACGGCCGATGTCCGTGTTATTCAGCCCAAGTGGGGAGACTGCGTATGTCGCGTGCCAGCGCTCAGGACAGGTGCTGCTGTTCCGCTGCTCGGACCTCGCCAAGATCGACTCAATCGAACTCAGTCACGGAACGGCGCAGTACCTGCTGATGCTGCCTGGTAACCGGTGCCTGTACGTCATCTCGGGGTGTGGCTACATCATCCGTCGGAGTAACAACTGCGTTCTAAGGAAGTTGTGGTTCGACGCGCCCGGTTGGCCCTCAGTGTTACCTGATGGCAGCCGCCTCTACGTGCCCAATGCGAATGTCGTGACCGTACTCGGGCCCGGCTCGAAGTAGCACCGGAAAGTGAAACAGGCACCCTATTCCGGGAAGCTCCGGGACATCCTACGAGGCATTGCAGATTCCAGATTGCAGATTGACGCGGCCGAGGGCCGCGAGTTAGTCATTTAGCAGATAGCAGTTAGGGGCGACGCTGCGTCGGTGAGCAGTGAGCAGCTAGCCGCGCCAACGGCGCGTCCCGCCGCCTTGACATCCCGGGCCTGACGCGCAGACGGACAGCACCCTAAGGCTTCGGGACGGGTGACTGCGCTTCGTGCGCCTTCTCGCGCACTTCGAGCCCCTGACGGACCTCGGCCGCCCTCGCCGCGCACCTTCGCGCGTCCTCAGTCCGGTCCATCTTTCTGTACAATGCAGCCATACTCTCCAGCACCTGTGCCACGCCCGGATGCTCAGGTCCGTAGGCCCTTTCGCGCATCTTCAGCGCCCGCTTCAACAGCGGCTCTGCCTCGGCGTACCGGGCCTGAGCTTCATATAGACCGGCCAGTCTGTTCAGGTCGGTGGCCACAGCAGGATTGTCTGGCCCAAGAACCTTCTCGTGCGTCTCCAGCGCCCGCTTCAACAGCGGCTCGGCCAACGAGTACTTGCCCTGGTCACTGTATAGCCTGGCAAGGTTACGCCGGCTCGTGGCGACGTTGGGATGGTCAGTGGCGAGGATCTTCTCGTGCATGCTCATTGCCAGTTCAAGCAGTGACTCAGCCTGTGAGTAGTGACCCTGTGCGCGCAGGGCTACGGCCAGATTGTTCAGCGTGGCAGCTTCGCCTAGCGAATCCCCGAGCGTAGTCGCAAGCTTGGCGGCGGGTACGAGAGTGGACTCCGCCTCCTTGTACTTCGCCTGCTCGACAAGGCACATGCCGATATAGTTCTCAAGCGCCAGGCGTTGGGTTCCGGCGGCTGATGCTTCGGCCTGCTGAAAGAACACGACGGCTTCGTCCCACTTGCGCTCCGTAGTCGACGCGAGGCCCTTTTCGAATGGCGCCCTGACCAATGACTCGGACTGGTGAAGGCCGTCGGCATACTCGATGAGCCGGCTCAGCCTGAGCTCGACCCTGGCAACGTCTAGCCGGGAGGCAACAACAAACAACGCAATGACGATTCCGACGAATGTGACGCCCAGACCGGCAATTCCCAGGGTTGCTGAGTCCTTCGTCTTGAATTTCCCGGGTAGCTCCTTGACCATGCCTGGACAATAGCCGGACGCGTGTGGAAGTTAAGTGATGGTTCCGGGCAAGTCCCGGGGGCGCAATGCGAGACTCCCAAAGCGCGTTCCTTTCCCCGCCATTAACGCAAACCCTGAACCGCAGGCCGTAGACCGTCTCCCCCGCCGCCTTCGAGCCCGACACCAGCTTGTCGCTTGCCGTTTGACATACTAGACTGCTTGTGTTAGTATCGAACTGCAGAGACTCACGCGCGGTGTTGACTGACACCGGGAGCATGGAGAGTATACCGAATCCCGCCGGACCTTGCCGCGTGACGAGCAGACTGCATGACTACAGAATACCATGAGCAAAGAGCTTGAGTTCACCAAGGTCGAGTCTTTCGACCAATTCCCGGCGTGGATTACGCGCGACCAGTTGGTCGAGTACTTCCACACCACCATGAAGCCGTATGAGGACAAGCCGGAGGACATCCTCCGCGCCTTCGAGTACGCCTTCAATCCTGCGCGCGGCGGCTTCCTGATGCTCGCTCGACTTGAGGGAAAGCTGGCGGGCGCGCTGCTGATGCTCAAGACCGGCATGTCCGGTTACGTGCCGGAGAATATCCTGGTGTTTGTCACGGTGACTCCGGACCTCCGCGGCCGGGGAATCGGACGAAGGCTCATCGACCGCTCGGTCGAGCAGTGCTCGGGCAACGTCAAGCTGCACGTGGAGTACGACAATCCCGCCCGGCGCCTCTACGAACGCACCGGCTTCACCACCAAGTACGCCGAGATGAGGCTTGCGCGGTGAACCGGCTCGTCATCGACCTCCGGGCGCTGCACCACAACATCGAGACCATCGACGGCTGGATCAAGAGCCACGGCGCCACCTGGACGCTGGTCACCAAAGCTCTCTGTGGTCACGTCGACACCATCCGAGCACTGCAGGCGCTGGGGGTCCGATCCATGGCCGACTCCCGCGTCGATAACCTGAAGGCAATCGGCAAGATCAGCCCAGACTTTGAATCCTGGTATCTTCGCCTGCCCAGCCTCACCAACGTCAGCGACGTCGTTGCCGTATCCGATGTCAGCCTCAACAGCGAGCTCCCGGTCATCGATGAGATCGACCGAATCGCCGGTGAGATGGGCAAGACCCACCACATCATCGTCATGATCGAGCTCGGCGACCTCCGGGAAGGCATCCTCCCCGGCTCGCTGATTGGATTCTATGAGCACGTCTTCAAGCTTAACCATGTCGAAGTCCTCGGCATCGGAGCCAATCTCGGCTGTCTGGCTGGAATCGTCCCCACTGTCGACCAGATGATGCAGCTCGCCCTCTACCGCGAACTGCTGGAGCTCAAGTTCGGCCACTCGCTCCCGATGATTTCCGCCGGTTCCAGCGCGGTGCTACCCATGCTGCTCGAAGGACGCGTCCCCAAAGCGATCAACCACTTCCGCATCGGCGAGGCAGTCTTCCTCGGCACCAACCTCGTCCACGGCGGCATCCTCCCGGACCTGCGCGATGACGCTTTCATCCTCGAAGCCGAGATTGTCGAGATCAAGGAGAAGAGCCTGGCCATGCAGACCGACAGCTCCGGCATCTCCACCTTCGAGCCCATCGCCAGCGAGGAGTTCGCCCCGGGCCAGCGCGGATTTCGCGCCCTGCTGGGGGTCGGACAGCTCGACGCCGACGTCAAGGCCCTCACCCCGACCAGCCCCAACGTGCAGCTTGCCGGAGCCAGCAGCGACGTCACGGTCGTCAATCTCGGCGACAACCCCGACGGCCTGAAGGTCGGCGATTCCCTCAAGTTCAGACCCGCCTACAGCGCCCTCGTCCGGCTCATGATCGGCAAATACGTCGAGAAGACTGTCACTCCCGGGATCGGTGAGTTCAGACAATTCGCCTCTGAACAAGACGGGCTTGAGCTACCTCCGGTCGTCACAAGCGGCAGCAGGCTGGAAACCGACCGACCCCAAACCCCGGGAACGCAATAGCGGGCAGTCTCGGCCTCGGAGGAAACCCGTGGGAAATGACAGGAGATTGTTGACGCACGCAGGCTTCTCCCCTGCCGGTAGAGCCGGTCGCCGCCCGGCGGCGAAATCAGTCAGCTAGCCGGTAGCAGTCAGCGACAGCGCATCGGGCTTGCGCGGAACGGTCGAGTTCAGTGCCGTGCGCCTGGCATCCGAAGTTCAAGGTGCCGGGTATCACGCAGCAACCGGCGCTTTCCAAGCAATGGCTGCAATGACGCCGGCATGGTCACGTTCGCCTCAATCGCCGCTGCGACGTGGCACGACCTCGAACCCTTCGGCATCCGGAGCACCAGCAGGTTCCAGATCTTCGCGCCGCCCGCCACGGCCTCACCAGGGTAGAACCACTCCACGCTCGGCCGACCGGCTCCCGAACCGTCAACGTGTGTCTTGCCGAACTGGTACTTGACAGGCCCGAACACGAGGTCGGATCGGACGTTCCCGGCAATCTTGTCAGCGGTCTGGATGAGCGCACCGCCCGGGGTGACCGCCACCCAGAACTGCAGTGTTGACCTCAATCCGACCAGCACGTCCGTCCCTCCGTACCTCCGCGCCCCGATTCCCGGAAAGAACGCGTGCACGACCGGCTGCCGGCCCGCGGCCGGTCCGGTTCCGCTGAATTGAAGGGTATACCGCAAGGATGCGACCCTCATGCCGCCGGCGGCCGCGAACCGCCCGGCAACGCGCACCAGATAGAATTCGTTGCGCATACTCAGACTACGGATTGCCGGCAGCGGGACTATCCCCGCCTTCTGGTAGAGCGGCATCACCGGCACGGAGTCGAAAGAGGTGTCGAGACGCACCTGCCAGCGCTCCGCCTCGGTAGCGGCTATGCGGAGGCGGCGCTCGAGTTCGTCCAGTCGACTCGTGTACAGAAGTCTTGTCCTCTGTGCGCCGTAACCGATTGGGGCCAGCCCACTACGGGTCGCGGTCCGCTCGAAGGCATGGCTCCTGGAAGCGAAGGTTATCAACCGGCGGTCTGTGTCACTCAGGCGTGCGTCGAGAGGGATTGTCTTGCTCCTCATTGTCTGCTCCTGTTCTGCGGCCTTGCCGCGTCTTTATATTAGCACAGAAAACCACTCGTGTCAAGCCCCTAGGGCCGCAAACGTTCCGGCAGCGCAAGCCACCCTTCGGACGACATCATTCCAGATCGCAGCTCATGGATTCCAGACCAGCCACGTCTCCGACACATCCCCTAAACCCGACATTGAGTCACAGGATCGACTGGATTTCGCGCCCGACGGCC
>CAZVCQ010000102.1:0-8586 GCA_964626085.1 uncultured bacterium | reverse complement strand
GAGCGAGCACGGATAGCTGAAGCTGTCCGGGCTCTCCAGAGTCATCAGGACGTCATATGCTGTGCCGCTCTTGGTGGAATCAAATCCGACGGTAATGCACACAATGTCGGTCAGACCGTCTCCGTCAATGTCACCGGCAGCGAAGGGGATGGCATTGCCGGTCGTAATTCCAGGTGGGGGCGGGTAGGCGCCAGTATCGGCGTGGACAAGCGAGAATCGGTTCCAGCCCTGGTGCTCCCAGTACTCATTGCCCTGATTCCCAGCCAGCGTCGTGTAGTACCTGTGGAAGATGAACTCCGGCAGCGAATCGTGGTCGCTGTCGCAGCAGACGACGCCCACACCAGCGTCTGGGCCCGAGGGTATCTGCGCCACTCGTCTCATGTTAGTGGCAACGAGCAGCGTCACGCATCCGGACAAGAGAAGAACTAGATGCTTCACCATAAGAGACGGCGGGGAGAATGTTATACCCCCGCCGTTATCGTTCTACCTTACCAGCGTCATCCGTCCAGTCGAGGCTTTGCCGCCGGCTGAGAAGCGGACGAAGTAGACGCCGGCGGGTACGACGTGCCCGCGGCCGTTCGTGCCGTCCCAGCGCAGAGTGTGAATGCCCCTCTGACGAGGACCGCTTTCCAGCCTTCGCACGAGCCGGCCTGTGACGTTGTGTAAGTGCATGGTGATAGCTCCTTATCTCGTAACCACAATCTTGGTGACGACTAGCGGCTGCCGGCTGCCGGCAGCCGACTCCAACCGGACGAAGTAGACTCCGACGGGCAGCGTACCAGCGGGCAGGCTGACTTCGTACCGGCCCGGCGCGACGTCACCTTCAGCCAGTGACCTGACCAGCCTGCCGCCCGCGTCGTACACGCCGAGAGAAAATGGGGACTGTACCTCAGTCTGGCTGCGAAGCGGCTGGGACTGTCCCCATTTTCCCGGCACATCGTACCTCACCGTGAACGCTCCGCGCGCCGGGTTCGGGCTGACCGAAAGTGACCATTGCACCGGAACGTAGTGATTGCCCTCAGCCACTCCGCCGCCGGTGAAGGTGATGGCGCTGTCGGAGATGTCAAACTGCCAGGCAACCTGACCCAACCTTGGCAGACCCTCACCCTCGCTCCCTCTCCCATTGGGAGAGGGTTGGGGTGAGGGGCCATAGGCTATCACAACAACTCGGCCGGTATCGGGCACGGTTGCGGGTATGATCCATTGATACAGGGTATCAGTTGCCGGTAGACCGGTCGCAATAGTATCGAGTTCCCACAAGGAGTCGGTCAGTTCCCCCTCCCTTTCATTCCCTCCCCCGTGGGGGGGAGGGAAGGGTGAGGGTGTAATACCGCGCCTCAGGAATAGCGACACGGAGTCGCAGCGCGGAGGCGAGTGAGTAGTCAAACGGATTGATACCGTATCGCCAGGCGCGAAGTTCCCGCCGTTCGGCGATACGAGGTCAACCGCATCTATCTCGAACACCGATATCTTGGCGTTGCCCGCCGTAATCAGTTCGTCGTAGCCGTCGCCATTGATGTCGTAGACCGTGCTGACCAGCGACCGGAACCCGCCGTGGTCGTTGTCCCAGTGCCAGACCTCCTGCAACTGGTCGTCACCGACGGCCTTGTACACCTTGATGATGTCCGGCGTGGTCCAGATGCACTCATCAATACCATCACCATTGATATCCCCGCACTCGCTGATTCGGCCCCAGTCGGTGCCTGAGAACGATACGGAGTCTACCAGCGTGCGGTGATACACGTCGCTGCCAACTTGGTCGGCCTCCCACATGTAGAGGTATATCTTCCCGCGCGGTACGTTCTCATAGGCAACGTAGAACTCAGGCAGACTGTCTCCGTCGATGTCATGAGTCATGAACACGTCCGTCCCATTGGACTGGCTGACTGTGTCTCGATAAACAACCTGATATTGGTCGTCGCCCGTGCATTCCCAGACCAATGCGGAGCTCCAGGCCGAAACGAAGTTCATCTTGCCGTCCAAGTCGAAGTCGGCGAATGCGAAGCGGTAGCCGATCTGGACTGCGTCGTTCCAGACAAGTTCATTCTGGTCGTTGCCCGTGTTCTCCCAGATGGCTGCCCCCATGGTCGGCGTGCCGCAGAATATCTCGCTTTGGCCGTCCACGTCGAGATCTGGAGGATAATACGTCGGACAAGGAATGGTCCCGTTTTCGCCGTATCGGTAGTACCACGAGAGCCTTGACGGGTAGCTGAAGCTGTCCGGACTCTCGATAGTTATGACGTCGCGGTAGAACTTGTCAGGGTCGGAGGAATCGGGTTCAACAGTGATGCACACGATGTCAGTCAAGCCGTCATCGTCAATGTCGCCGGCGGAGAAGGGAATGGCATTCCCGGTCGTGATGCCCGGAGGCTCCGGGTATTCGCCGGTGTCCGCGAAAACGAGCGAGAACCGATTCCAGCCCAGGTGCTCCCAGAACTCATTTGCCTTGTTCCCAGCCAGCACCGTGAAGTACGTATGAAAGACAAGCTCCGGCAGCGAATCGTGGTCGCTGTCGCAGCAGACGATAGGGACAGTCCCGGCCTGAGGTCCTGACGGAATCTGAGCTATTCTCCTCAGACTCGTGGCATTGAGTACCGCTATCGATCCGGCCAGGACGAAGAGCAGTTGACGCACCATACAGAAGGGCGGGGAGGCGGTGTCCGCCTCCCCGCTTTCCTCATTCTATCTGACCAGCGTCAGACGTCCAGTCGAGGCGGTGCCGCCGGCTGAGTAGCGCACGAAGTATACACCCGCGGGGACGACGCGACCGTATTGATCGGTGCCATTCCAGCGCGTGGCATGAATGCCCCTCTGACGAGGGCCGCTCTCAAGCCTTCGCACGAGCCGGCCTGTGACGTTGTGTAAGTACATGGTGATAGCTCCTTATCTCGTAACCACAATCTTGGTGACGACTAGCGGCTGACGGCTGCCGGTAGCCGGCTCCAACCGGACAAAGTAGATTCCAGCAGGAAGCACGCCCGAGGGCAGTCTGACCTCGTACCGGCCCGGCACGACATCTCCTTCAGCCAGTGACCGGACCAGCCTGCCGTCGACATCGTAGATGCCAAGGGACATGGAAGATGGGGACTGTACCTCAGTCTGGCCGCGAAGCGGCTGGGACTGTCCCCATTTTCCCGGCACATCGTACCTCACCGTGAACGCTCCGCGCGCCGGGTTCGGGCTGACCGAAAGTGACCATTGCACCGGAACGTAGTGATTGCCCTCAGCCACTCCGCCGCCGGTGAAGGTGATGGCGCTGTCGGAGATGTCAAACTGCCAGGCAACCTGACCCAACCTTGGCAGACCCTCACCCTCGCTCCCTCTCCCATTGGGAGAGGGTTGGGGTGAGGGGCCATAGGCTATCACAACAACTCGGCCGGTGTCCGGCGCGCTTGCCGGCACGACCCAGCGATAGAGAGTATCACTTGCGGGCAGTCCGTGGGCTATCGTATCGAGGTTCCACAAGGAGTCGCGCCTGACGAACAGGGCCAGCGAATCGCAACGCGGAGGCGAGTGCGTGGCCCAGCGGATTGGCACCGTGTCGCCTGGCAGGAAGCTCCCACCGTTCGGCGACACCAAGTCAACCGCATCTATCTCGAATATCGATATCTTGGCGTTACCGGCGGTTATCAACTCGTTGTAGCCGTCGTTGTTGATATCGTACACCGTGCTGACCAACGACCGGAACCCACCGTGGTCGTTGTTCCACTGCCAGACCTCCTGCAATTGGTCGTCGCCGACGGCCTTGTAAACGTTGATCTCTGTAGGCGTGGTCCAAATGCACTCGTCAATACCATCACCATCGATATCCCCGCACTCGCTCCAGCGACCCCAGTCCGTGCCCGAGAACGAGACCGAGTCCACCAGCGTGCGGTGGTAGACGTCCGTCCCAATCTGACTGGCCTCCCACATGTAGAGGTATATCTTCCCGCGTGGGACGTTCTCATAGGCAACGTAGAACTCGGGCTTGCCGTCGCCATCAATGTCGTTGGTCGTGAACACGTCGTAGCCGTTCGATTGTTGGACCGTGTCCTGATACACGATCTGATATTGGTCATCGCCCGTGCATTCCCAGACGTACATGGTGCTGTAACCCGTGGCAAAATTCACCTCGCCGTCCATGTCGAAGTCGCCGTAGGCGATGTACGGGCCACACCGCGCGCCAGTCCAGACCAACTCGTTCGAATCATCGCCAACATTCTCCCAAATACTGCCACCCATCTGTATCTCCCTACGTCCGTCTCCATCAAGGTCGGGTGTGAAGTACGTTGGATAGGGAATGGCCGCGTTGCTGTCATAGCGGAAGTACCAGGAGAGCGAGCACGGGTAGATGAAGCTGTCTGGGCTCTCAAGAGTCATCACAACATCGTAGAAGAGGCCACCACCCATTTCCTCTATACTGATGCATACGATGTCAGTCAAGCCATCTCGGTCGATATCGCCAGCCGCGAAGGGAATGGAATTGCCGGTCGTGATGCCCGGCGGGGGCGGGTAGGCACCAGTGTCGGCGTAGACAAGAGCGAACCGACTCCAGCCCTGGTGCTCCCAGACTTCCAGACGATATGGGTTGTCCGGTTGGATGGTGCCGGTAAGGAGCATCATCTCTGGCAGCGAGTCGTGGTCGCTATCGCAGCAGACCACCTTTCCATGGGCACCAGCGTCGGGACCGGATGGAATGTGAGCGACGCGCCTCAGACTCACGGCAGCAAGTGACGTCGCCAGTCCTATCAGAACGATAACCAGATGCCTTACCAAGGAAAATGGCGGGGAGGCGGGCTACGCCTCCCCGCCTTCTCCTTTCTACCTTATCAGGGTAATTCGCCTGGTTGCAGTCGTTCCGCCGGCCTGCATGCGACAGAAGTAAACTCCCGCCGGCAGTTTACGACCCCTAGCGTCCTTGCCGTCCCACACGGTGGAGTGGAAGCCGATGTTCTGCGGACCCGCCGCAAGGCACCGTACCGCTCTGCCCGTGGCATCGGCCAAGGTGAACATGACTGAACTGGCATTGCCGAGTTCGTAGCTGATTGTCGTGGTCCTGGCGAACGGATTCGGCGAGCAACTGCGAAGGCGAGTGACAAACGTCCTGCCGGTACCCCAACTCTGTACGCCCTCACTGCCACGGGTCTCTTCCTCAATCTGGAACAGCTTCAACTTAGCAAGTGATACGTACTCCCCGGTGGCTCGATCGAGTTGCACGACGATGCGCGCGTCGTCCTGGTAGCAGCGTTTGGGCACTTGTATCCAGACTGTATCCGGTACACCCGGATCCACTTTGGCGTGAAACCGAGGGCCAGAGTCGCACTGCAGGTCCGCTTTCCACGTGCCCTCACCCTCGTGATACAGAACGGCGCGGAGTTTGTACGTCCGGCGCGGGTCAAGATACGGCAGTTGGTAGGTCAAGCCGGTTGCGCTGGTATCGGCATTCCAAGACTCGAACTGCGCGAAGCCGCCGCGCGCAAGGCAATAGGGCGATTGTTTGGGTTGTCCCAGCTCAGCCGCGTAGTATGAGGCCGGTTCGTAGTCCTCGCGCGGACCTGGACCAAGGGCCATGCCAGGCAACGAGTTCCAATCGTGCACCCCGAACGCCAACGTGCACGGCGGTGAGCCTGAGGAGGTCTGCTCCGTCCAGACCGTATTGCACATGAACATGGAATCCTGCTGCGACAGAATCCAGTAGCCATCAACCTGCGGATAGCAGGCCAGCAGAGACGTCTGAAAGAACGGCTCAGGTGCCGAGTCTGGCAGGAATCTGCCCCAGATGTCGGTGTTGCCCGATGACACCTGCTCGTGCCACACGGTAGCGAAACTCGTGGTCATCACCGGGAAGTCGGACATCACGTCGGGTGACTTGCTCTGGTTCGTAGCGTCGGCCCACTCCCAAGGCCACCAGGTCAGGTAGCGAGAACGGCGCCAGACGTCGCCTGAGATGCCGAGGCTATCCGGCCCTCGCCAGACGCAGAAGACCGAGTCGCCGTAGCACTCCACGGACGGATGCGAGGCAGGCTCGGTCACAGGGGGCCATTGCGGGTCTGAAGATGAAATCCGGACTAAGTCTGACCAGACCGCGTTGTACAACCGCTGACGATAGTAGACGCTCGAGTCCCTTGTCCACGCAACTTGCAGCGCGTAGCCCGGGGTACAGGCTATCGACGCGCTGTAGCATGATTCAGACCCGGCCGCGTCAACTGTCTCCGGAGGCGATATACCCAGCTCCGTAAACTCGTTGAAGTAGACGTAGTTGCTATCCGGCGAAACGCACACGGGATACGTAACGCCTGCGTAGCCAATACAGAGTGGGCCCGAACTTGGGGCCAAGGATGGCGCGCCGGCCGTTCCATTAGCAGGGTTGCCCTGGAAGATGGTGGCTGTGTCCCATAGAGGGGAGTGCCCTTCATGTCTGATTGCTCGCATGATGCTGCCATCGGGAGTCAGGTAGGCTACCCATGGAACCAACCCATTGAGCACAAGAGCGCTGGCCGGGTACGAACCGGCACCTATGGGCTCAGCCGCAGACCAGTTGTCACCAGCGTCGGTGGACGCCGTGTAGAAGACAGAGTCCGTGTTGGTGTAGACAACGTGCAGTGTGCTGGTGCTGGGGTCGCGGATCAGCTTGCGGCCCCAGTTTGGATACGTCATTTCCGGCCCGTTGGCGCCGGCATACGAGGTCCCGAAGTATGGCAGCATGGGAGTGTGTGGCTGATCCGCGCAGTGTCCTTTGCTTGCAGACACGTGGATGAAGTCCTCCGACGCAGCGTTCAGCGTAAACGTGACTTCGCCACTGGCATCCGTCGTACCCACGATGTAGAAATCGCCGTCCTTGCGCACGCAGACCTGTGCGCCCTCGACGTTGTCGTTGTCTATCTTGACGGTGACGGTGAAAGGCTGAGGGCTACCCGTCGGTATCCACGACGGATATGTCACGTCCGCAGCTTGTGGGGATCCACCTGACCAGACTTGCATCGCCGGGTTACCGAGCCACATGAAACTATAGATGTTCATGCAGTAGCATGCTTTCCAGGTCGTGTCGTTTCCCCATTGTGTTGCGATATCTGCATCCATGAGCATCTTGATGCCGCCCAAGTCAAATACGGGGCACTCCGCCAGAGTGTCCCCTATGGCCCTGACTGAAACGGCACATTCGGAACAATTGGGCTCTGCCCAGCTTTCATGGTCAGAGCTGCCGAAGCTGGCAACCGCGCCTCCGGGAAACTTGCGCATCCATTGCTCAGACAAGCAGGTTTGCAGACCCAAGTCACCGCAACCGCAGGCAAAGTTGAACACTACGGGAGTGTGTTGATTCTCGAGATCAAGGACTTCCTGAATCCTCCAACTATCTTCTTCAATGTTCCATGCCCACCACCTGTCCCATTCGCCATGACCGAGATAAATCAGGACGCCGGTTCCGGTCGTATCGATGGCGCGGACGATGTCGCCGTTGTCGAACCCTCCCCAGCAACCCATGATCGTATCCCGCTTGTAGTCGTAGTAGGACAGGGTCATGGTATCCACACCTCTGACAGCCTTTGGGTATAGGGTGTCCCGGTGTGCAACCAATGTGATGCTGTTGAGCCACCCGCCCGTGGTGTCCCTTCCCATCATGTAGTCCATTATCTTCAAGACCTGGCTGGAGAGGTCTTGGTTGGCACCCGACCCGCCGGGAGACAGGCGCGCAATCCCCACCTCGGGGTAGTTATCGCACGAGTCCGGATGGCCCTCGGTCAGGTCTGAGTACCAGTAGTCGCTGTACGGGACGGGACGGGGCCAAATAGTGTCCTTCTCGTAGTTGGCCCGTGGCGGAATCTCGCTGCATTCCCCGACAAGGAACACCCAGCGCAGGACCGAATCCTGCTCGACGTATCGGTCAAGGATCGCGTTCTTAATGTCCTCCGTATCAGCGGGTATGCCAACTGAACCGCCTACGATGATGATCTCGGCGCTGTCTCCGAGCAAGTTCATTGTATCGCGAAGGCCTATCAGGTCTGGGTTGTCAGCGTACGGATAGAAGCAGAGTATCAAGCACTTTGTGCCGGGCGGCTCGATTGAGGTAGTCGCAAATCTGAGATTATCATAGTTCCGGATCAGACGCCGGTACATCGGCTGCATCCAGCTTGCGACCTTCGTCGGAAAACGTCCGCCACTGAAGTCGGCTCTGAACGTGATTCGTGTCGTGACAATGACTTCATGCTGGGCCGGGCGGACTACCACCGGATAGACATGAACGTTGACCACGTCCAAGTCGCGCCAGGTGGCAAGCGAGGGACTGCTTAGTCGGCCGGATGGGTAGTCGACGTCACTCGCGTAGAAAGAAGCGTCGACCACCAGAGGTCCCGCCTGCTCACCCAGCTTCTGCGGGGGCTGCATGGGGTAAACCCTCGCTATGTCGAGCGTCTCGGTCTCGGTGCTGAGTATCGTGAGCGTGACGGCCGAACCGGTTGGTCTTGCCAGGAGCACCGGGATGGCCGGCACCTCCGGCTTACCGACGTCCAATACGGCTGACACTGCCCCGGGAATGGCCAGCTTCAGGTACTGTGCGCCGTCGATGGCCACCTGTTCGGTTTGGATGCCCGGGATTTCGATTGTGACGGT
>CAZVCQ010000101.1:0-8607 GCA_964626085.1 uncultured bacterium | reverse complement strand
CCCAAGACTAACATAGAACAGGACGCTTGTCAAGACTTTTCGGCCGGACTCCTAGACTCCTCTCTACCCCACTGCCACCTGCAAACCGACGCTGAGCCGCCCTGACGCTGACGGAAGGGTCTCGTCTGGTACCTGGAAACTCGCGGCGCAGTCGCGTGTGCCGCGCCTTGACTCCGGTTCCCCCTACAGCTACACTACCTCATATGTCACGTGTGAGAACGCCGGGCAGATTGACCGAGCTTGAGACCGCGGTCGAGCAATTGTCCGAACCGGACTACGACAAGTTCCGCCGCTGGTTTCTCGAACGGGACTGGCAAGCCTGGGATCGAGAGCTCGAAGCCGATTCGGCCTCAGGCAAGCTGGACTTCCTCGTACGCGAGGCGAAAGACGCCAAGCGTACCGGCCGCCTGCGCTCCGGGACCTGCAACCTGCAAACTGACACCTGGTAACTCGCGCGGAAGGCAGTTCGGCCCTCACGACGAGTACGACCGGCTGGTTCGGAGCCGCTGACCGACTGCTCGCAGACAAGACAACCGCCAAGCTCGCCAAGAACGCCAAGGTCTGCGTCGGCCAATCTGCAATCGACAATCTGCAATCTGAAATGGCCTGGCTGGTAACTCGCGGCGCGCCGCGCGCAACCTGATCCTGATACGGACTGCGGCCTAGCGGTAGGCTTCTCGGCGGTGACGTATGCGCATCACCCTGACTTCGTGCGCCCGGTCGTCTAACTCGTATACAACGCGGTAGTCGCCGACCCGGATGCGCCAGTCTCGGTCAGAACCGGTGAGCTTGCGGCAACCGTGCGGACGCGGGTTGTCGGCCAGGGACCGAAGCGCGCTCGCCACACGCGGGAAAACCGCGGCGTCGAGGCGCCGCAGGCTGCGCTCAGCGGCTGCTTCGAGGAGGACGGCGTACACGGGGAGAAGACGGGCGCGCGTCGCGGGCGGTGAGGTCGGCGGCGTCGACCTGCGGACAACGGGCAAGCACATCGGACAGGCTGCGGAACTTCAGCGGACGCTCGCGCATGCGCTTCAGCGCTCGCAGGTCCTCCAAGTCCTCTGCCCGCTCAAGCAACTCCTCATACTCGGCGATGTCGAGGATCACGGCTGCCGGTTGGCCGTCGCGATACACGAATTCTCGCTCTCGTGATGCCATGCGCAATTGTCGCCGAAACGCCGTCCGGAGTCAAGCCGCACCCGCTGACCCTCCGCCCCGCGCCCGCCGCGCTACCGGAATCAGGCTCCGCCATTTTGACCTTTGATATGTACATTTTGCAGTTTGAATTGGCGGGCGCAGCCTGCTTACGTGTCACCGGGACTTGGTAAGCTCTCTTGTGCACCCGCGTGTCTTGACACTCGCGCGTTTCCGGGGTAGAATTTAGACAGAACAAACTCAGGAGAAAGCAATGACCAAGTTCAAGATAGTGGTCGAGAAGCACGAAGACGGCTACGTGGCCTACCCACTGGGGCTGAAGGGCGTAGTGGTCGGTGAGGGCGATACATACGAGGAAGCCCTGGCTGACGTGAAGTCGGCCATCCGGTTCCACCTCGACACGTTCGGCCCGGACGCCATTGATGCCGACTCGCCGGTACTTGAGGCTTACCTCGCTGACGCGGCGCTTGCCGTGTGATGTCGAAGTTCCCCGTTGATGCACCCAAAGCACGGGTCCTGAAGGCGCTGCAGTCGCTCGGGTTCACGCTCGTGCGCGAGCGCGAGCACGTCGCCATGACTCGCGAGAACGCGGACGGCACGCGCACACCCCTGACCATGCCGAACCACCCGAGAATCAAAGCATCAACCCTTCGGACAATCTGCACTCAGGCCGGAATCAAGCGCGACGACTTCCTCGGCGCGTACGACAAAGCCTGACCGCCAGCCGGCCGGACAACACCGCAACCGCTGACCGTCCCAGCCGAGACAACCGCCAAGGACGCCAAGTTCGCCAAGGCCTGTGTCGGCCAATCTGCAGTCTGCAGCCTGCAATCTGAAATGCCGCGATCGTTCCCCTCTCGACCCCTGTCCGTTCATGGTGCTCTGCCGCAGGCAGGTGCCATCCGATGCCCCAACCGGGGTTTTGGGGCTCGTCATTGAGAACATTCGGGCTTCAATCGTCATTTGGATTTCGGACTTCGGAATTGCCCGCCCGGCGGGCCCCAATCTACAATCTGGAATGACGTTGCGTCAGGAATCGCTGACTGTGTCGTCGGGTTCCGCTGGGGGCATTTCCCAGTCTTGACAAGCCGCCAACCCGAGTTATTCTCTACCGACCGGAGACGAAGTTCGGCCCCGTGCCGCGTGATTGCTGGTCTGCGGACTGGCGGTCCTATATCTCCGGTTCATTCTTCACGTTCTCCAGCGTCAACGGCCTGTCCTGTGTGTAGTACGCACCGTAGCTCGCGGCGCGCGTGTCATCCACGTCGTGAATGAGACGAACAAGCGGCCAGACGAGCTTCAGGAATCGGTCCTCGCGCTTCTCGTACAGCCGCTGCACCGCCCATAGCAGATAGTCGACGGCCTGCAACCCGTGGCACTGCCTCGGCGTGCTCGGACGCACACGTATCTCCACATCACGCACGACCCCGAACCGCTCGGCGAAACGACGGCGCGCAGCCATTAGTGCTTCTCCGAGTGCAGCGGTACGGTCGGACTTCCAGCGCTTCGCGAACCAGATGTCATACGACTCAAGCTGGTGCAGCCGGTCACGGAACAGTCGGCGCACAAGCGAATCATACAGCTCTTTCTGGCTGTACCGATAGGCAGGTTCGCGCTCGTTCCTCTGCCGGACGTAGTTCAGCACGCGTCGCTTGTCGCGAACCACGGCAAAGAATCGGATGTCGTGGTGCAGCAGCAGGGAATAGACTTCGCGGCGGACCTCCGGCGGGTCGTCGGTCGCGTGAAAGGCAACCGCGGTCCGGCCGCGCCGTTCGTCGAACGAAGGCACTCCACTGAAGTACGGGTCAGCCCGCAACCGCGTCCGAAGCTCCTCCAGCTTCTGACCCAACCCGACCGCGTCGCCTATCTCGGCAAGCCCGAGGACGAAATGCCTGGTGCAACCGGCCGTGCCAACCAGAACCCGGCCCTTGCCGTCGAACAGCGTACCGTCACCGGCCTCGTCCACGAAGTAGCTGCAGGTCCTGCCGTCCCGGGCAAGCAACGGCAGGCTGTCGCCCGCCAATCCTTCGCTTATCTGCTCCTCAGCCCCTGCGTCTCGGCCCACACGCTACGCGCCATCATGGTCAGTGCCGTAGTCTAGCTCGTCACCCGCGAGCCCGCAAGCTCTGACTACCGGCAACTGACGCCGTATCGCAGCCGCCAGCGGCGTGAATCATATCTGCGTTGCTGCGGTTCGCCACAACGAACCCAAGTTCATTATAATGAACCGCGCGACCTGGCCGGCAGAGACTAAGGACCACGGACTAGGGACTAAGGACTAAGGACGCGACGGACTAACTATATCGCGGCGAAGCCGCGCCCAATCTTCAATCTGGAATCTTCAATCTTGAATGCTGTGGGGAGGTGGACTGGCCCCGCGGCGCTGCCGCGTGCCCGCCACGCCTTCGTCATTTCCCCTTTGACACTTCGCCCGGACTTGGCGAACTAAGCCTGTGATGGTATACTGCAGGCATGGACAAGAAGTCCGCGCTCAAGGCCGTCGGTGCCAGGATTCGGAAACTGCGCGAGGCCAAGGGCATCTCGCAGGAAGAAGCCGCGCGCCTCGCCGGCATCGACCGCTCGTACTACGGCCGAATTGAACGCGGGCTCATCAACGTCTCAGCGGTTTTCCTGCTGAAGATTGCCCGCATGCTCCACTGCCCCGTCGGGTCCTTCTTCCCGCCCGCATAAAGACGCTGAACTGTTCGCAGGTTGGTCATCGAATAGCCGAAGCCTGACAGCTTCATGTGAATGAGAGCCGGGCCTCGCCCGGCTTTCTGTGACTCGCGTCTCCGCGCCGCGACCTGCTATCCGACAGCCAACCTAGCCGTTCTGCGCAACAGGTGCGCAGGCATGGGATAGCGAAGCCGCCAGACAATGCTCATGGGTCGGCTGCCTTCATGGCTTTGGTAATCCGCGGGGCCCAAGAAGTAGTACGGAGATGCCAGGCCCGCGGTGCGTTTGTGCTCCCGCGTAAACAGGAGGATCGTGTGGCCTCGCTGGGCGTGCTCCACGTACCGACGTCCGGTGGGAGATTCCTCCGAAGTTGTGTTCTGCGATTGCCAATGGAACAACTGCTCGCTAATGGCGTAGTCTTGGTACATCGTGCTGGGCGAGTAGTCCTTCTCCGTCTTGTTGAGTGTCGTCAGGAGGACGTCAGCGCTGATCTCCTTCAGGTGCAGCACGCCCTCAAACATGTCCGGCCGCGCAGAAAGAGACCAGCGGCCGAGTGCTGCCAGAATCTCGTCTCTGGTGTAGAGAGAATGCAGCGTCAAGGGACAGACGAACGGTAACTCCAAATCGACGGCCACGGTACTAACCTGCGACAATCTGAGATTCAGTAGTTCGACGAGCTCTTCCCGTAGACACGGATTCCCACTGAGGCGTCTGACTACCTCGTCGTGCGTCCCGATGGTCTTCATGCCGCCCCACAACGAGAAGTAGAGCATGGCGAGCGTGCGTCTGTCTTCCTCTCTCCTCGCCGATTCCCGTGCGGTTGTCTCGTTGCCACCGATGATCTCTAGCAGCCGACGAATGTACGGAGAACTGTTTACGTGCTGCATCCGCCGGAGTCCCTTGGTGAGAACGGCCTCGTCTGGTTCAGTGAAGCTCGGGCGAATCTCGGCCTCGACGCATAGCCGAGACCAGCTTACCCCCCGACGATAGATGTCGTCCGTCTCCAGGTTCAGTTTCTCCACGAATGCGGACAAAGTGGGCTCGGTCTGGTAGTTCTGCTGGAACGCCTTCAACTCCCGAATCAGAGTCGTGCGGCTCTGCCGCAGGTTCTGCCGGATGTTCTCGAGCACGTATCCCCTTGCGACACGCTCAATCTGGATTGTGCATCCGGCCGGCAGATGCGGGAACCCCTGCTCTATTTGCGCCTCGACAGATTGTGTCTGATCGGCCATCAGCGCTCGAAAGCGCAGGTCAAAACGGAAGCTGCGGTTGGCACGCCCGATAAAATCCAGAACTGTGAGACATTCCTTCTCCTCCAGCAGCCTTAGCCCTCGGCCAAGTTGCTGCAGGAACACCGTGAGACTCTCGGTCGGACGGAGAAACAACACGGTGTCTATTTCGGGGATGTCGACGCCTTCGTTGTACAGGTCCACGACGAAGATGAAGTTTAAGGCGCGGGTCCGGAGTCGATCTTGGATTGTCCGGCGGCACTCTCGATCGGTCTCCGCCGAGAGCGCAGCAGATGGAACTCCGTGGTTGTTGAAGTACTTGGCCATGAACTCTGCGTGAGCAACGCTCACGCAGAACCCAAGTCCGCGTGCTTGTCTAACGTCCAGCAGCTTATCCTGTGTTTCTCTGAGAATCGAACCCGCTCGCAGGTCGTTGTCCGTGTAAACGTGGTCCAACTCATCCACTGCATAGCCGCCGCGCTGCCAGCGAATGCCGCTCAAATCTACGCTGTCGGTGACGCCGAAGTACTGAAACGGACATAGCAGCTTCCGGTTGATCGCGTCGGGGAGCCGTATCTCCGCGCTGATTTGGCCACCAAAATGGCGCAGCACATCGAGCCCGTCGCCGCGCTCAGGTGTCGCGGTCAAACCAAGAAGGACTCTCGGGCGGATCGCTGCCAAGATGGTTTCGTAACTCTTTGCTGCGGCGTGATGGAATTCATCTACCACCACGTAGTCGTACTGATCCGTTGGGAGACCCGCCGCGCCTTGAGAGTTCAAGGTCTGTATAGAGGCAAACAGGTGGCGCGTCTGCTCGGGCTGATTGCCGGCAACAAGTAGGTCTCCAAAGTTCTGGTCACGCAATACCATTCGGAAGGTCCACAGGCTCTGTTTCAGTATCTCCTCGCGGTGGGCAATGAACAACAGGCTAGGTCGTTGCCTAGCCTCGTTTCCAACGGAGGCGCACCAGTTGCGGTAGTCAAACGCAGCAATCATCGTCTTGCCCGTGCCAGTTGCCGCGACTACAAGGTGCCGGTCTCTGCCCCCGAACTGACGCTCAGCCGCCAATTTATCGAGTATCTCCTGCTGGAATCCGTACGGGTGCAGGTCCACGGAGAAGACCGTCATGTCACTTGACGAGCTTTCACGCTCCTTGTCCAGCGCCTCTTTGAGACGTGGCCGGTCTCCCACCCCGTAGGATACAAACTCCACATCATTCCAGTAGGTCTCAAACGTCGCAGTGGCCTTGCGCCACAGGTGAGGTGATTCGTACTGGCTGATTTTGACATTCCACTCCAAGCCATCGGTCAAGGCAGCGTGGGATACGTTCGCAGACCCGATGTAGGCTTGGCCGAACCCCGAGGCGCGGTGGAACATGTAAGCTTTCGCATGTAGCCTCGTGCGGCGCGTGTCGTATGAGACACGAAGGTCAGCCCCACGTAACTCCTGAAGGAAGTCGACTGCCTTGATGTCCGTCGCACCCATGTAGCTCGTAGTTATGATTCTCAGCCTGGTGCCAGGACGGTCGCAGAAGCTTTCAAGCTCAGGCCCGATTATGCGGACTCCACTCCATTTCAGGAACGAGCACAATATGTCGATTCGGTCGGAAGTGCTTATCTCTTTCCGAAGCTGGGATGCCAGACTCGGATCAAGTCTTGTGCCAGTCAGGAGGCTGCCTGCGGCGAGCGGTGTGTCCGGACGCTCGGCCCTACTCCACGTTGACCCTTTCCTTAGAAGGCTCATGAGCCGCTGCGCGCCTTCCGCGATTGCCGCCTCGTCCAACCCCAACTCTGGATGGAGGCCCGCGATAGACCTAACTACCTCGTTGCAGGTCGCCACCTGACGCTCAAGTCGCTGTTCACCGCGGATAGTATCCAGCACCCTGCTGAGCACCTGTTGCACGTAGGTGGAGAGTGCCACGTGACTGTCTCCGGAGTCCAATGGCTCGATGTCGACATCGATTGTGCCAGCGGCCAATCCTTCAAGCTGCCGCGCAAGAAGACGACTAACGACCTGCTCATACAGGCCGTCGCAAAGCACTGCGTGATACCGTTCTTCGCTGTTCTCTTGGTTGGACTTCTGGGCTTCAACTCCGCCACCGGGTTGTTCTTGCCCGGACTGCTGTTGATGATCGCGACCTCGCGCCATGGCGGGATTATGACCGAAACGGGCTGGCAGTCAACAATCGGAAATCTGTCCACCGACTCTGCGTACGACGTTTTCAACCATACCGAGGACTGTGCCGTAGAGACGTCTATCGGCCTACAGACTACTAATCGCAGCCGCTTTTCAGCGGCTGCAAGGCCAAAGACCTAAGTACAAAGGCGGCACATCTTTGGTTGGCTCGAACATCCAACTCCTCTGCGTTCGTCACAACATCGCCAAGCAAGATCGCATAGAGTAGCCGGACCGCCCAGATTCGGCCGCTGGGCCACCTCTCCCACCACGAAACTAGAATCCCAGCTCGCCATCCTCGATGTCCAGTGCAATCGCGATGGCGGCGGCGTTGCGGAGCATGAATGAGCCGTAGTCCCCAGCAAGTTGCACCAAGTGCTGGGCGGCGCCCGAAGTCCAGTCGGCTTCCTTAGTCAACACCGCTTCAACCGACTCGCGTCTGCGCCGCCCGAAGCCACCAAGAAGCGCTCGATACTCACCGATGAGTCCAGTTAGGTCAGCCAGCGCCTCTGCCGTGTGCCCTTCATCAGCCATCGGCTCAACGCCCAAGATTTCAGATGGCTGCACCCCGAGTGCCACGGCAACCCGCCGGAGGTGATCGACCCCGATACTCTTCTCGCCGCGCTCGACCTGGCCGATGTAGGTGCGGTGGAGTCCGGCTTCCTCGGCCAGCTTTTCCTGTGACCAGCCCTTCTTCTGACGCAGTTCCTTTATTCTACGGCCGACTTTACGTACCACATTGTCAGGCATACCGTGGATTGTCCCGAAAAGACGCCTATCGGTCTACAGCCTATCAATCGCAGCCGCATAGGCGCGGGTGCAAGGACAAAGTGGTAAGGACAAAGGACAAAGCAGGGCTCGCCGAAGACCGCGAGTTGCCGGTAACCAGGTACCGGTTGCCAGTGCCTGGCTGCGGGTTTAGGGTCGAGAGTTGCGGGCGACGGAGGACGGAAGAATGAAGATGGAAGAACGAAGGGGCGGAAAGCGGTCAGCGGGCCAGTCCGAGTTGTCGGAGTCGGGTCGGCGCTCAAGAGTTTGTCGCAGCGGCCGGAGATGGCGCAGCAGAGATTGCCAGTGATGACTGGCGATTAGCGGCTGGCGGGTTGCGGACTACGGTCGAGGAATCAGCCTTCGAAGGGTTCGACGTGAAGCTGGTCGAGGAGAGCGTTGACACGCTCGAAGGCGTCGCGGGCGATACGCGCCTGCTCGTCGGCACCGAATGGTCCGGTTCACAATAGTCGCCTGTTTCAACGGATGCTGAAACACGTGACTTCAGTGAAACTCCAAGGGAACGGAAGGGGCCAAATCAGATAAGATACCGGTAAACGGATGTTTACATACCCCATCAACAGACAGGTAGAGGCAAAGGTGGAGG
>CAZVCQ010000100.1:0-8621 GCA_964626085.1 uncultured bacterium | reverse complement strand
GGCTTTCTTGAATGCCTGCTGCTGCGTTGTCGGTAGTTCGGTGTAGAGGTCGAGCATGTCGAGGATGTCCCCAAACCCGGCCCGACAACCGCGCAGAAAGTCGGCCACCAGCCCGAGTGAAGGATAGCGCTCATCCCCGCGCTCGATTCTCCCCACGAGGTTGCCGGCCTTCTTTCCCACGCGCCCCATGGCCCTTGCCAGTTCCATCTGGGTGAGCCCGGCCTTCAGTCTGAGGCCGCGCAGCCTCTCGCCCAGCTCAGGCGTGAAAACGAACGTGTCCGCCGGCCGCTTCATGTTCGACCCATCCTACAAATTCGTAGGCCTGAAGTCAAGCCGGAAAACAACGCAAACGGCCTCAAGTTCGACAGTTAGTTGACAATCGTCAGAATACACCCCTGCGCTGGTGGAGTGCTTTGCCCAGTTCATAGGCAAGTCCCTAGGCAAGTTCTCTGCCAAGTTCTTTGGCAAGTGCTTTCCCAAGCTCATTGGCGAGTTCACTGGCGAGTTCATTGCCCAGTTCATTGGCAAGTTCATTGGTGAGTTCACTGCTAAGCTCATTGGCGAGTTCTCAGGCCAGCTCACCGCCAAGCTCATTGGCAAGTTCCTTGGCGAGGTCATTGGCAGATTCTCTGGCAAGTTCACTCCCAAACTCATAGGCGAGTTCACTGCTGAGTTCATCGCTAAGTTCATTGGTGAGTTCACTGGCGAGTTCACTGCCAAGTTCCTTGGCAAGTCCGAAGCATACTGCAACCTGCCAACTGGAAACTGAGACCTCGGGCGCACCGCGCCCGATGCCACCTTGACATCCCGGCCCGCGAGTCCTAGAATCAGACTATGCTTGGGCCGAATCCGGCCTTGCCGCGAGGGAAGGGCCCCTGTCCTTTCGCCCTCAAGCAGTTCGTACAGCATTGAGACGTCATTGGCGTAAGCTCCGAATTCGCAATCACTTGACGGCTTGCTGAAAGACGGAGGTTTTTCTTGACAAGCCAATCAGAATATGAAGAATCAGTAGCAGCTAGATAATGGGATCTGGCTGTAAAAAGGAGAGGAGCCATGACTCAACATAAACAGAGCGGTGCGACACCGACCCGGATGTTGCTCTGGGCGGCGGCTCTCGCACTCCTACTGCTGCCTCTAACCGCGAACGCTGTCACCATCACGATCTATGGTAGCGGCGGCGTCCACATATGGCCTCCATCGATTTGTCCTGATGCCAGCACAAACCATTGCGTTGACATCACATTCGACTCGGAGGATCCATACAACGTGTTTGTCCAGGATGCTGGTTCTGCAAACCAGTACCAAGCTATCCTGGGCACACCAGCTACACCCGATTCGCAAGGCGGAGACCTCGACATCGTGAGCATAACGCCGATAGAGTGACTCTTCCACTGCGGTCTAGGAAAGGAGGAGTTTTCACTCTTCCTCTCC
This sequence comes from uncultured bacterium, assembly GCA_964626085.1. GTDB lineage: Bacteria > Hydrothermota > Tepidihabitantia > Tepidihabitantales > Tepidihabitantaceae > UBA2258. The sequence goes on along the minus strand of CAZVCQ010000100.1, from coordinate 7,190 downwards.
TCGTTCTGGTCATAGCGCTCTTCTCACGGGGCCTTTCCCAAACAGCTAGGGAGAAGCAGCTTCACCAGTTGAATCAAGTCGAAAACAGCAACAGGACCGTGGCCCGATTCTTCAGGGACCTAAGTATCCCCTACAAATCGGATACGGTGTACGTGTTTATCGTACCGCCGATGAACGCGGCAAGGGTTGAGGGGGCGATCAATCCATTCATCAGCCTTCTCCGCAAGGCCGGGGTAAAAACGGACATAGTCACCCTGGCGGTATTCAATAGAAGGCGCGCAGCAGAGAGGTACCTGCAAAGAAGGGCTTTTGCCAGCGATTACAGCCTGGCTACCGATGAGAAGTTCTTGAGCTCCTTTATCTTTTCTGCCGGCACCTTGCAGGTTCCATTTGTCACCAGATTCTGCGTGAGGACCGGCGAGTTGCTTTCGTCCTACTCGTTGTTGGGCACGGTCGACTCAGCTGCAGTTGCCTGGTTCATCGCCGACCTTTCCAAGCCAAAGGCGACTAGACCGGTCAGCAAGAGACCGCGAATAACGCGGACAAAGACTGAGGTCTATCGGCCTGTGGTCGGGAAGTGGCTGAAACTCCATGATAGCGACGAATTCCCACTGTCCACTAGCCGCTACGCAAGTGTCAATCCCGCAGGCTCCCGTATTTCACTGATGGACAACCTGACCAACTACGTCTACGTCTTTGACTTGACCACCGGCAGGTTGCTTAACGTGCTGTTCCCCGATTCTAGCGAAGAGAAGCTGTTTATCAATGTCCCGGCCGCAGCTTATCAGTTCCTGAAGCAGAATAATGTGATCAACTCGATGTATTTCAGCCACGGCTTTTGCGACGACACCACATTGATAATCGCCGCCTCGTTGCCGAGGATTGTGATGGAGGTGACAGGAGAGGACACGAACTTCGGGGTTCACAATGCACCGGTTCTAATCAGGAAGAACATCCTGAACAACAGACCAATAGGCTACGCCGGTTTTAAATCGCTTCCCGACACCACCCGGGGAGAGTTCTCTCACAAAGGCGCGTCCTTTGAACCCAGAAGTAACCTGGTTTTTGTGCCGTTCCGCAAGGGCTGGCCATCCGGGAGTCAGTTGCTTAGCGACATTACTCCTCGGGAGGACAATCCGTTCACCGATGAGTTTTACCAGCGAGCTGTCTACCAGTTTGCTGCATACACCCTCGATGGTGAGTTTGTGGGCTTCTGGGGCAGACTAGGTGACCGGTTTGAGAAGTTGAGACTTGGCTATTACGCTGGCGGAGGGCTGGTTAGGTTCCGGGATGGCAAGTACTACCTGAGCGACCAGCACTCGGGGAGAATCTACTCCTACAATCCCGATGCTACGTTGAGTGATTCAATCACGCTCTTCGATGATCCTCCACTGGTAATTCCCACAATCGACAGGTCGCAGGAACCGGTACGCTATCTGGTTGAGGCATTCAAGCAGAACTTCAGAGCAAGAATCGTTGACTTCCTTGTCACACAGGATCTCTGCTATGCCCTGCTGCTTTTTGACGAGAGCCAACCGGTAGTCTGCCGCGTCGGGCTCAAGGACCGCAGCACACGGGAGTACGCTCTGCCGGCTCGCTACGAAGGAAAGGAAGCGAAGCACTGTCTCTTGAGGGAAACTCCGTCAGGGGTGGTGACGGCTTCGCTCCTGGAGTCGCCGGACGAAACCTACTACTGCGAGTTCCGAATCCCCGGCGGCCGCTGAGTGGGGAACTCCCGGGGACGCAGGCAGTTCCTGACGCGCGGTTGCCCGGTTGACAATCGTCCCCGCGAGTCCTAGAACCGGGCCATGATCGAGCCAACGGGCCGGGCCGAAGGACCTGTTCGCAGGAACTACACGGGAGACTATCTGACTGGAGGAGAACAGTGAGAAATACAGCATTGGCGCTCATGGCCTGCCTGCTGGGCACGGCCCCCGTCCTTGCCCAGGATACGCTCTGGGTGAGAAGATTGGACCTAGGTTCCGCCGAAGCCGGGCTCGGTATCGCTTCCAGAGGCAACGCCATCGCAGTTGCCGGCTACGCGTGGCCGAGCTCGACTCTCGACTGGCTGGTAGTGAAGCTGAACCAGTCCGGCAATACCATCTGGACGAGAACGTACGACTCCGGGGCAGACGAGTACGCATACGACGCGTTCATTGATTCCGAGTCCGACGTTCTTATAACTGGCTTCGCCCAGAGCTCCGCAGGCGCACGTCGTCCCGGTCAGCTTCGCCCTCGCGGCTTTGGCCAGACTTGGAAGACCCTCACAAGTGACCAGGAGATATATGCGTTGACCGCGAAGTACGACTCTGCCGGTGACCTCAAGTGGCTCAGGACCGACAGCAATTGCCTGGCCATCGGGATAGCGGCCGACTCGGCAGGCAATTCCTATGTATCAGGCACATATCTCACCGACATCGACCTGGACCTCTGGCTGGCAAAGCTCAACCCGTCGGGCGAGACTATCTGGACCAGGACATTCAACTTCGCGCCTGCCGAAATCGGGTATCGCCTGGCACTTGACGCATCAGGGAACATCGCAGCGTGCGCCTATATCGGCGACTTCGAGACCTTCGACTGCCTGGTTCTGAAACTCACGCCCGACGGAGATACCATCTGGACGCGGGTATACGACCGCAACCCTACCGACGCCCCCTGCGGCCTGGCAATTGACCCGAATAACAACATCGTTGTTGCAGGCATGACCAGTAAGGGCACCACCAGTGACGCGCTGGTCCTGAAGTACGACTCGAGCGGAGTACTGGTCTGGGACGAGGCCTTCGACTTCGACCTGGATGATGGTGTGACCGGCGCGGCCTGCGACTCAGCCGGCAACGTCTACGTCGCGGGATACACGGGCGCCTACGGTGTGCACGACTGCCTCACCATGAAGCTGGACTCGACGGGCAACGTGCTCTGGACAGCGACCCTTGGCGGTTCGGACAACGACGAGGCCTCCGACGTCGCCTGTGACGGTGACGGAGACCCCATCATCACCGGCTTTGTGACCGACGCCGTGACCCCCGGCACCGATCTCCTGACCGCCAAGTACAACCCCTTCACCGGCATCGCCGAATCGCCCCGCTCCGACCTGGACCCAGTCCGCACGCGCAGCACCATCACCGCCGCGCCGGACTTCGTCCTGTCAGTGCCTTGCTCAGGCCGATACGACATTGGCCTATACGACCTCACCGGCCGCGCGAGGCGGTCAGTCTTCAGCGGCCTTCTGAGCCAAGGGGGTCACCGCTTCTCCCTTGCCGGTCAGCCGGCAGGCCCCTACTTCGTGAGGGTCGTTGGCTCTGATGGCGCTGTCTCCTGCCACAGGCTAGTGCTGGTGGAGTAAAACTCCTGGCAGGTCGCGCACGAGACAGAATGGGAAGCTCCCGCCGCGGCTGCCTGATTGACAATCGTGCCCGCGAGCGCAACATTCGGGCCCCGGTCCGCGTCCTACTGATGCAGCGCAGCGAGAAAGGAGCAAACGTGAGCAGGAGACTGTCCCTGTCACTCGCGTTGGTCGGCCTCCTGCTGGCCAGCATCGGGTGCCGCACGTCCGCGCCCAAGGTCCGTAGGACCATATCGAGGGACAAGAAGGTCGAGCTTGGCCGGGCCGAGTCCACGCAGGTCTCGGTCGCCATGGGCATAGGCAAGCTAAGCATCTCGGGCGGTGCCGAGGGCGCGCTGGACGCCCGGTTCGACTACGAGATACCGGAATGGAAGCCCGTAGTGACCTACGAAGTGGAGAAGGGCCTCGGCCGGCTGGCAGTCAAGCAGCCCGACTCCAAGGTCGGCGCGAAGACAGACGTCCGCTATGATTGGCGCCTCAGACTCTCGGGCAAGGTACCGACTGACCTCGTCATCGAGATGGGCACGGGCTCGGTCAACCTTGATACGCGGGGAGTGAACCTGCGCCGCCTCAAGGTAGCCGTCGCGGTCGGCGAAGGACGTATCGACCTGTCCGACGTGACCTCTAGCCTGAACGCGAAAATCGAGTCGGGCGTGGGCGAGCTAGAGTTGCTGGTGCCTTCGGATGTCGGGGTCATGGTCAGGGCCGACGGAATCGGACACGTGCAAGCCCCGGACTTGACCAAAGGTGACGAAGGCTGGACCAACGCCGCCTGGGGCAAGTCAAAAGCGTCTGTCAATGTCGACGTCTCGGGCATTGGCGAGGTCAGAATCGAGACCGTGGCCCGGCAGACCATCTAGCGACGCACTGGTGTATGAGTTGTATGGCCTGACTGGAGAAGAAATCAGGATAGTGGAGACCTAACTGATGGAGGATCGAAACATGGGCTACTCAAGACAGACATTTGCGAGGACAATGACAACACTTGGACTTACCTTTCTTGTGTTCTGACCTTTGTTTCTGGCATCATTAGACACGATGTGCCAGAGAAGAAGTATCTGAAACTGGGCAAACAAAAGCAGTTTGACTGTGTGGGAGATATCGGTGTAGGGTCGGGCGTTTTGATTAATGAGGAATACGTTCTATCTGCCGCCCATTGCTTTGTGGACTATGACACAAGACCTGACACGTTGGACACACTGTTAGATGGGAAAAAGGTGAGATTAGTTGTATATGTTCCAGCTAACCCTAGGGTGACAGATTTCTCCAAGCTGTACGCTACTTTCAATGGGCGGAAGATCAAAGTGAAGAGGGGAATTATCCACCCAAGTTATCTGGACTCTTTGACAAAGGGTTCTTGTGACATTGCACTTATAGAGCTTGAACAAGCCGTCACATTCATAGAGCCAGCAAAACTGAGCTGCACCTTTGATGAACTACATAGCAGCGTCACTGGTATAGGATATGGGGCATCTGGACGAGCTGACAAACCTGAATCAGTAAAGCCAGAACACAAGAAGATTGCTGGGGAAAGTGTTGTAGATAGCTTAGGTGAACCAGAATTCGAGAATCACAAAACTCTGCTGTTCTGTGAGTTTGTCTCTCCAGACAACAAGACGGGAATACACGTTCCGAGGCCATTGGAATACATTTGTTCCGGCGGTGACAGCGGCGGTGGTCTGTTCAGACAGAAGGGAAACGGTTGGGAATTAGTAGGCATCTGTGGGGGCGGTGGCGGTGGCGTTGATATTCAACTACTACTGAAGACGGGATCTTACTACGGTCAGACAATGAGTTGGACAAGGGTATCTCCATTCAAGAGCTGGATAACGGAGGAAATGAAATGAACAACGGGATTCGGGGGACATAAATGATTATTGACACGCTCGGAGGTCAGTCCCCCGATTTGAGGAAGACCCAGGAGACCCAGGGAGACCCAGGGACAGTCACCTATTACGGAGCGATGTCAAGGCGCGACATGACAAGCTGGTCGGTCTGGTCGAGGCGATGATGACAGCCGATAGCCTATGGCTAACAGCTCACGGCCCGCCGATCACCAGTCCCGGTGGCACGACAAGCGACTCCTGACGCGGGCTGCGTTTCTAGACTTAGGCACGTAGTCGCCTAAACTCTACTCTCAGTCCAACAACCCTCAGGAGGAAAATGTGTTCCTACTCATTCTCAGTCTGATTGCGCAGACGCCGTCCTGGAACTGCGGCACGCCGGTGTTCGATGCGATGAAGCCCGCGGTCCCGGTTCCGATGCCCGGAGGGGTACAGTCCCCGTGCGGGGACAGTCCCCAGAGAGTCGCGCCACCACGGCTCGGCGAGAAGCGGTCGATGTGGCTGCAGAACATGTCGGTCATGCCGCCGGTGCAGTACCAGGGCAGCCTGACCTGCCGAGGCACCGGCGACCACGTCTACGTGATGGTCGAGGATTCGGCCTGGAATGCCGGGCTGCTCGATTCAGCCGGGGTCGCCCGCATCATCGACCGTTTCGACCATACGAGCCCGCGCGACTCGCTGCACGGCGCCTGGTATCACAACACGACCGTGCTCGGCCAGCCCCCGGACGCGATTGACAACGACTCGCTCATCTACCTCGTCTACTACAACGTCGGCGAGTTCATGGGCAACTCGTTCGACGGGTTCTGGTGGTACTTCGACGAGTACTACGACTCGACTTCGATGCGGCTCTGGGGCTATCACTCCAACGAAGTCGAGTGCGTCTATCTCGACCTCTACCCGAACAACCCTTCAACCGACTACCGCATCGCCATCGCCGCCCACGAGTTCGCCCACATGATTCACTGGAATTACGACCAGGCCGAGTCGCTCTGGGTGAACGAAGGCTGCGCCGAGCTGGCGATGTGGCTCTTCGGCGCGCCGGACGCCATCTCCGGTTTCAGCAGCACCCCGGACAACGACCTCACCAAGTGGAACGGCGACTGGGCTGACTACATCAAGACCTACCTCTGGACGCTCTTCCTGTACGAGCAGTACGGCGGGCGGGTCGGCCACGACCTGATTCACAACATCGTCGCCTCGCCATACGTGAGCATCGCGGGCGTTGATTCTGCGTTCGCGGCCACCGGTCTATCCGAGCGGTTCGAGGAGGTGCTCGACCAGTGGGTGCTGGCCAACGTCATCAACGACACGTCCTACCTTAGCGGGAAGTACGGCTACTTCGGCGAGCACGTGCCAAGGTTCGGCAATGCCGGCTACTACACGACCTACCCGGTCTCGGGCAGTAACAGCCTCGACCGCTGGGCGGGTGAGTACATCTTGTTCCGGAAAGGACAAGACCTACAGTTAGGCTTCGACGGCAACGACGCGGCGGACTTCCACGTCTTCATGGTGGCCAAGGACACTATCGGCCACCGGCTGATGCTCGACACGATGGACCTCGACGCGTCACAGGCCGGCTCGATATCGGTTCCGGGCTCGGACACCGGCTACCAGTCGGTCTGGCTCGTGCCGACAAGCCACTATCCCAGCGGCAGGATGAGCTACTCATACTCTGCGACGGCCGTTGGCATCGCCGAACCCGATGGCCGATCGCCGTTCGCGACACGCCATTCCCTGGGCGGACCAACGCTCGTGAAAGCCGGAACCCGGTTGACACTGCCGACAGATAGTAGGCTCTACTCAACCAACGGCAGTCTGGTGAAACAGGAATCCCCTGCTCCCGGCGTTTATTGGGTCAGAGCGGAACAGAACCCGCCCCGCAAGGTTGTCGTCGTTCCGTGACGGAAGTTGTCATTCCGCTCGTTTCTACGGTGGCGAAGCCACACGAAGGCGTCCTCGCCTAAGTCGAGGAATCTCGTCTGAGAGACCCCTCGACTCAC
>CAZVCQ010000099.1:0-8643 GCA_964626085.1 uncultured bacterium | reverse complement strand
CCTCCATGTCCTCTTTCGGGATGATGCTACCCCCAAAGACGAGGATGTCACCCGCGCCTTTCTCTTTGAGCAGTCGCAGCGTCTCGGGGAAGAGCGTCATATGCGCGCCGGACAGCACCGACAGGCCGACGACATCAACATCTTCCTGCAGCGCCGCCTCGGCAGGTCGAACTCCCTACGGCTGTGTGCCGAACGTACTTGACTGCTTCCGGTCCTGCCGGATAATCAAGAAGACATGATTAGGAGTAACCATGAGTGAAAACGAGTTGCTGAGTCGCATTACCGTGAACCCCAAGATATTCGGCGGCAAGCCCATCATCCGTGGCCGACGTCTGGCTGTTGAGCACGTGCTCGGAATGATGGCTGCAGGCGACACGGTTGAGACCATCCTGAGCGGCTACCCATGGCTCGTCCGCGAAGACGTACTTGCCTGTATTGCCTACGCGCACCGGTTGGTCGAGCACGAGCGCGTTGAGCCGATGCTGACCGAAACCACGGCGTGAGACTCCTCCTCGACGCCTGCGTCTGGGGCGGTGCGAGGGCCAGGCTGAAGTCCGAAGGACACGACGTCGAGTGGATTGGTGAGCTGTCCGAAGACCCCGGGGACGAGGAAGTCATCAGCCAAGCCTGCACTGAACGACGAGTTCTGGTGACTCTGGACAAGGACTTCGGCGAGCTGGCTGTGGTACGCGGGGTCCAGCATTGTGGGATCATCCGCCTCGTGGACGTTGCGGCCTCACGGCAGGCTGAGATATGCCTGCTGGTGTTGGAGCGGTACGAGAAAGACCTGAATCAAGGGGCGCTGATTACCGTAAGCCGCGGACGGACCCGGATTCGGCTCCCCTAACACTCACGACCGGCCGAACAGGCAGTCGGTCGTGCCCGCCTGGCACAAGAAGCGGCGGAAGGTCTCGCGGATGGTGCGCGCCCTAGACTTCGTACTCAAGGCGCGGGACCACCGCGCGGACGTGGGGGAACGAGTTGCGGATGTCCTCCATGTACCGTACCGTTCCTGCGACGCGATGCGGTCGAGGACGAACTCGTGCACCGGAATCCCCTTCCCCTCTCCCCCAAGGGGCGAGGGAAGCTGTATCAGACCGTTGACAATGACCCCACCGACCGGGATGCCGAAGTCCTTGGAGAAGCGGTGATATAGTACAGCATGAGCACGATGCGCTGCGAGATCGAAGCAGGCCGCTCCACCCGGTCCGGACTACCGCGAAGATCCGCCAGCTAGTTCCCTCTGACGCACAAGTTCAACGGGGAGCGGCCGCATGTGCTCATCGCGATGGACCAGCACGGCATCTCTGGCCTGCGCGGCCGCTGCGATCAAGGCATCGGCCAGTGGCAGCCGGCGCGGCGTGCGGCAGCCGATGACAAACGCGGCCTTCGCGACGGCAGTATCCAGCGCTACCACGTCGTTGAACAGCAACTCGTACTCGGACAGGACACCCTCCACTGCGCTGTCGGCCGCGCCCAACTCCCGCAGTCGGCGTCCGAATTCGGTCAGGGACAGACTGGCAATCATCAGCTCTGCCTCGTCATCCTCGAACAGCGCCTGGACTTCGTCCCAGCCGGCTTCCTGACGGTAGTGAGCAAGGAGCGCCGAGGTATCAAGCAGGTAGCGCACCGTCTCAGCCTTCGGCGGCCCGGTCCGCGACCAGCTCCGCCACGGCGTCGCGCTCCGGTGAAAGCGCCCGTCCTCCGCCAAGAAGGCGGCGTGCCAGTTTGCCGCGGTCGGGAATGACTCGGACGAGAATCTCGTTCCTGCCTTCCACGGGTTGCCAATCGAGCCGATCCCCGGGCTTGATGCCCATCTTTCGGCCCACCTCAGCCGGTATGGTGACCGTATTCTCCCGGGAGACTTTTGTAGTCATGCTGCAATTATGGTCGCGGCAGAGCGACTAGTCAACACCACGCGTCGCTTCATCAGGTATCTGCTCGGAGCTGCCGAGCGGCTACGCGCCGAGCGGGTAGCGGAACGTTTCGCGGATGCGGTCTGCGCCCTGGACTTCGTGCTCAAGGCGCGGACGACCGCGCCCGTTCAGACGCGATCCGGGAACTTCTCTTTCAGGTAGGTGACGATGTCGGTGGTCGGCGTGCCTGGACCGAAGAGCCGGCCGCAGCCCTGTTTGGACAACTCCTCCATGTCCTCCTTCGGGATAATCCCGCCGCCGAACACGAGGATGTCCTCCGCGCCCTTCTCTTTCAGCAGACGTATCGTTTCCGGGAATAGCGTCATGTGCGCACCGGACAGCACCGATAGCCCGACGACGTCGACGTCCTCCTGCAACGCCGCCTCGGCAATCATCTCCGGGGTCTGGTGCAGCCCGGTATAGATGACCTCGAACCCGGCGTCGCGCAGGGCGCGGGCAACGACCTTCGCCCCGCGGTCATGACCATCCAGGCCAGGCTTAGCGACCAATACTCTTAACTTCTTAGACATCGGTCCTCCATTGCTGCAAAGTCCAAAGTCTCAAGGACAAAGGACAAAGCAAGTATCAAGTCTCAACTCCGGCCCGGCGCTTCTTGAGGATGGCTGAGAATATCATCGTCAGTTCGTGGGCCTCGCGCCACATCGTGCGGCACTCCTGCTTCGACGACTCTTCGGCGACGGCGAGCATTCGCAGCCAGTGCATGGTCTCGCGGGCTTCCTTCTTGCAGATGCCGATCTTGTGGTCGAAGTCCTTGCCCGACTGAGCTGCGCCCGCCTCCATGTAGTTCGCCCCGACGCTCGTGCTTGACCGCACAAACTGGCTGATCAAGGGCGTACTGACCGGAGTACGCACCAGGCCATTGGCCAGCTTGATTGCGGCCTCGCCAAATAGTGCAGTCCGCTCGTCCAGTTCAAACACTCTCCCCGACTTTGTGACTTGCTTAGTCCTTTCGACTTTGTCCTTGGGACTTACTCCGTCTTGCTTAGTCCTTACCACTTTGTCCTTTGTACTTTTCTAGAACATCGGCGGTTCTTCGTAGGAGCCGAAGACCTCTTTCATCGTGCCGCATATCTCGCCGAGCGTCGCGTAGGCGCGCACCGCCTCAAGGATAGGATACATGACGTTGTCCTTGCCCGCACAAGCCGCCTTGAGATCGGCCAAGCACTTCTTCACTTTCACATTGTCCCGCTTCTCGCGCAGGTCCTCAAGTCTCCGGTGCTGCTCTTGCTCGACGGTCGGGTCGATTCGGAGCAGGGGAATCTCCAGCTTCTCCCCTTCAAGCGTGTACTTGTTCACGCCCACAACCGTACGTCGTCCGTCCTCAACCTGCTTCTGATAGCGGTAGGCAGCATCGGCAATCTCGCGCTGTGGGAAGCCGTGCTCGATGGCCTTGACCATTCCGCCCAGCGCGTCGATCTTCCGGAAGTAGGCGTACGCCTGCTTCTCGAGTTCGTTGGTCAGCGCCTCGATGAAGTACGAGCCCCCCAGCGGATCGATGGTATTGATAACCCCGGTCTCCTCGGCAATCAACTGCTGAGTGCGCAGGGCAATCAGCACCGCCTTCTCAGTCGGGAGAGCCCAGGTCTCGTCCATCGAGTTCGTGTGCAGGCTCTGGGTCCCGCCCAGCACCGCCGCCAGGGCCTGGAACGCAGTCCGCACGATATTGTTCTCGGGCTGCTGTGCCGTCAGACTGCAGCCGGCGGTCTGGGTGTGGAACCGGAGCAGCCACGACTCCGGCTTCTTGGCCTTGAACGTCTCTTTCATCTCCCGCGCCCAAATGCGCCGCGCGGCCCGGAACTTGGCAATCTCCTCGAAGAAGTCCAGGTGCGAGTTGAAGAAGTAGGAGAGCCGCGGGGCAAAGACGTCGACGTCGAGCCCGGCCTTGACCCCGGCTTCGACATAGGTCAGTCCGTTCTTCAGGGTGAAGGCGAGTTCCTGTGCCGCGGTCGAGCCGGCCTCACGGATGTGGTACCCGGATATCGAGATCGTGTTCCACTTGGGCACGTGCTTGGCCGCGTAGGCCATGATGTCGGTGATAACCCGCATCGAAGGCTCGGGCGGGAAGAGCCATGACTTCTGGGCGATGTATTCCTTCAAGATGTCGTTCTGGATGGTGCCGCGCAGCTTCTCGCTCGGCACGCCCTGCTTCTCCGCCGCGGCAAGGTAGAATGCCCAGACCACCGCAGCCGGGCCGTTAATGGTCATCGAAGTCGAGACGTCCGCCAGCGGGATGCCGTCGAACAGTGTTTCCATGTCGGCGAGCGATGCGATGGCCACGCCGCACTTGCCGACTTCGCCCTGCGCGAGGGTGTCGTCGGAATCGCGGCCGTACAGGGTTGGGAAATCGAACGCGACCGATAGGCCGACCTCGCCGTGCGCGAGCAGGAACTTGTATCGTCCATTGGTATCCTTGGCGGTACCGAAGCCCGAGAACTCGCGCATGGTCCACTGCCTGCCGCGGTACATGTTGTTCCGGACTCCGCGGGTGAACGGGTACTGCCCCGGGAATCCCAGGTCTTTCAGGTAGTCGGACTCAGCCAGGTCGGCCGGCGTGTAGAGGATGTCCAGCGGCACCCCGGAGAGTGTCTGGAATCGCCCGGCGTCGGCCTGCTCAACGTCCACCTCCCACCGCCGCCGCTCCTCGGCAATCCGCTTCAAGTCATCAGCCATCGAAGTCTCCTCTCAGCTCACAGCCAGCACATCTTTGAGTATCGCCTCGGCCGCCCGATACGGAGTCGTGCCGCCGTCGAGCACCTGCTGAACGAGACCGGAGAGTCGCCCGGTCACGTCGGGCCGGCGCCACACGTCACGCCTCAGCCATTCCTCGGTCAGTTCAACTATCTCGGACCTGATGCTCTCGCGTTTCCTCTCGGTCAGCGCGCCGGAACCTTCAAGATGCTTCCGGTGCGCATCGAGCTGGTCGAGCAGGCCCGGGATACCCAGCCCGGTCGTCGCCACGGTCTTCACCACCGGCGGCACCCAGTCGTCAATCGCCAATCGCCGATCGCCAATCGCCGAAGTTCGGCATTCGGAGTTCGGCGTTCGCACTTTCATTTCGACCATCGTCTCGATTTCCATTACCATCCGGTCCGCGCCCTCCCGGTCCGACTTGTTCACACAGAAGAGGTCGCCGATTTCCATCAACCCGGCCTTCATCGTCTGGATGGCATCGCCCGACTCGGGCACCAGCACCACGACGGTCGAATGGGCGGCGCCGGCGATATCGAGCTCGACCTGCCCCACTCCAACCGTCTCGATGATGATGCAGTCCCGGCCGAAGGCATCCAGCACGTCGCAGACTTCCTTGGTACGCGCTGCCAGACCGCCGACCCCGCCCCGCGTGGCCATCGAACGGATGAACACGCCCGGGTCGGTGAAAAGAGACGGCATCCGCACGCGGTCGCCGAGCAGAGCTCCACCTGAGAACGGCGAGGTCGGGTCGACCGCCACAATACCCACAGTCCGGCCGCGGTTCCGGCACTCACGTCCCAGTTTCTCAACCAGAGTGCTCTTGCCCGCACCGGGTGGCCCGGTGATGCCGACGCGGAACGACCTGCCCATCAACGGGTAGAGCTCATCGAGGACCACCGCGGCGGCATCCGGCTCGTCCTCGACAACGCTCATCAGGCGTGCGCACGCCCGCTTGGAGCCGCTTCGAAACTCCTGGAGCAATCCGCTAGTAGTCAATCCCGACGCGATTTACGTATCCCTTCTGGTAAGGGTGCTTGACTTCACGGACTTCGCTGACCAGGTCGGCGCGCTCCAGCACTGCCTGCTTCGCACCGCGTCCGGTGAACACCAGCTCGATGTCGTCCGGGCAGGAGTCAATCAACGCCAGCGCGTCGTCGAGTTTCACCAGACCGTAGTCCACCGCCACGTTGATCTCGTCGAGCACGACAAGCCGGTAGCCGCTCGAACCCAGGGCCTCGCGAGCGAGTTTGAGCCCGCGGGCAGCCTCGGCCAGATCCTCGGCGCTCGGGTTGCCCTTCTCGACAAACGTCGGTAGACCGGTCTGCACCACGGTCAGGTCTTTGACTCCCTTGGCGGCGGTGATTTCGCCGTAGTCCGGACTGCCCTTCATGAACTGGATGATCAGCGCCTTCCAGCCGTGGCCGGTGGCCCGCAGCGCCAGTCCAAGGGCCGCAGTTGTCTTGCCCTTGCCCTCGCCGGTATAGACCTCAAGCATCTGGGGAAGTGACCAAGACAAGGGGAAAGTGGGAAATCCCAAGTCCGCACTTCGCCACTTCCCTTTTCTGCCTTGTCATTGTCTTGGCAATCGTCAATCGACCATCCTCACCCAAGGTCCGGGTTGACATCCGAGGCCTTGGCCTTGAACAGCAGCCGCAGCAGCGCGTTCCAGGTCCGGAACTGAAAGACCTCCCGCGCGACCGGTGAGTCGGCGATAGCCTGAGCCCCATCGCCCTCTACCGAACCAATCATGATTCTCAGGAACATGTGCGCGACGGCCCACGCCAGCACCAGCCCGAAGAACAGACTCAAGACCCCATCGAGCGACTGAAACGAGAGACCGGTCATGGCGAACAACATGTGCGCGAGCAGGAACGCCAGCACCAGGAATACGATGAATAACACGAACAAGACGGTGTACTCACTGACGTGAGTCGCACCGGCAAGCCCCGGTGCGAGCGCCGTCGCCGCCGCCGCCGCGATGACCCCGCCCGCGGCCTCGAACATTATCAGGCCGGCGGCGGTCTTGCTGCCACGTATGGCCTGAACAACGACCACCGTCGCCATGATTGCCAGGGTCACCCAGTCATACCAGTTCATCGTTCCACCGGTTGAGCTTCAGGCGGCATCGTGCTCCGGTCAGTGCCAACGCCGAATCTCGTTTCTGACTCACGGCCATACTACCCCTCGTCCGGATTGAAGTCCGGACCCAGCTTGGCCTTGAACAGGAGCTTCATCAGGGCGTTCCAGGTACGGAACTGATAGACCTCGCGCGCGACCGGCGAGTTGACCATTTGCGTCGCCACCTCGCCGTTTCCGCCCTGCGACATGATTACGATCCTCAGGACCATGTGCGCGACGGTCCAGGCCAGCACCAAGCCGAAGATGAAGCTGAGGAGTCCGTCAAACGACTCAAACGACAGGGCGGTCAGCGTGAACAGCCAGCGGGCGATTATGAACGCGAAAAAGGAGAACACCAGAAACAGCACGAGCATCACCACGCCCTCGCTGACGTGAATCATGCCGGCCAGCCCGTGGGTGAAAGCTGTCGCGCCCACGGCCGATACGACCACACCAAGAGCCTCGAACAGCGGCAGGCCCATGCCCCCGGCCCGGCTGCCACGTACAGTCTGGACAATCGTCCCTCCTACCACGATCGCCAGCGTCATCCAATCATACCAGTGCATCGCTACCTCCTGCTCTAGTCGAAATCATCGAGGTCACCGGAGTCGCCCGACCCCAGGTCATCAAGGTCATCCATGCCCGCGTCGTCGGGAAGCCCGGCCATGTCGCCGCCGCCCAGGTCGTCGAGTCCTTCGTCGAAGTCCTCGTCGGTCTTCGACCCGGCGAGCAGGGTGAACCGGCTGAATACCTGGCGCGCCCGCTTCCGGCCGCACTTCGGGCACGCCGGGTCCAGCCCGGCCTCTTGCTCAGCCAGGGTGGCAACGATCTCGAACTTCTTATCGCAGTCCTGACACTGAAACTCATATACAGGCACCATGGACCTCCAGTCAACCGTTGTATAATGGTTACCAAAACCGGTCGACAAGTCAATGGGGAAAAGCAACGCGGTTGACTTTGCGGGAGGTTCGGCTACCATGAGGGACAATTTCGAACCTGCTGGAAAAAGGAGTTTCTCGTGAAAGTAATCATCACCGACCCGATCGCCAAAGCCGGCGTTAAGATGCTCGTGGACGCCGGAATCGAAGTCGACGAACGGCCCGGCCTTCCGCCCGCCGACCTGATCCAGGCCATCCCCGCCTTTGATGCCATCATCGTACGCAGTGCCACCAAGGTCACGGCCGACGTCATCAACGCCGGCACGAACCTGAAGGTCGTCGGCCGAGCCGGCGTCGGGCTCGACAACGTCGACAAGAAGGCCGCCGACGCACGCGGCATCAAGGTCGTGAACACGCCGGCCGCGACTTCGGTTACGGTCGCCGAGCTGGCGCTCGGCCACATGCTGGCCCTGGCCCGCTCGATTCCCCAGGCGACTCAATCCCTGCGCGAAGGCAAGTGGGAGAAGAAGGCCTTCAAAGGCACCGAACTCTTCGGCAAGACCCTCGGGCTCATCGGCGCCGGCCGTATAGGTACCGAGCTCGGCAACCGGGCGCTGGCCATGGGCATGAAAGTGCAGGTCTACGATCCGTTCATCAAGGAGTGTCCGGTCGGCAACGCCTGCGATCTGCCCGAACTCCTCAAGAACGCCGACTACATCTCGCTCCACGTACCCAAGACCGACAAGACCTTCCACATCATCAACAAAGAGAGCATCGCCCAGATGAAGAAAGGCGTCGTCATCATCAACTGCGCGCGGGGCGGCGTGGTCGACGAGGAAGCGCTGTACGAGGCGCTGAAGAGCGGCCAGGTCGGCGCGGCGGCGCTCGACGTCTACGAGTCCGAACCGCTCAAGGAGTTCAAGCTCTACTCTCTACCCAACGTCATCGGCACGCCCCATATCGGCGCGCAGACCAAGGAAGGCCAGGAGCGCGCGGGCATCGGCATCGCCGAAGAAGTC
>CAZVCQ010000098.1:0-8766 GCA_964626085.1 uncultured bacterium | reverse complement strand
GCCTACGTGGCCTCGTGCAACCGCGACGTCAAGAGCGTGACTGTCATTGGTTACCGTCACCAGCATGACGTCTGCCCGACAAGCGTCCTTGCGCCTGCCGGCATTCTCGACTCTGGCACCGTGGTCGAACCGACGGTCCTGGTGAAGAACCTGGGAACGGCTGCCGAGATGTTCCCGGTTACGATGCAGATCGGTTCCGGGTACTCCGTTGTGGTTCAGGAGACGCTGCCCGGCGGTTCGACCGACACGGTTCGATTTCCCTTCTGGACTGCTGAGCCGGTCGGGACGTCCCCGGTCGTCTGTTTCACCGGTTTGACCGGCGACGAGAATCCGGCAAACGACACGGTCCGGGACTCAGTGCAGGTCACGAGGGCGCCGGTGCATGACGTCGGCGTGGTCGCGGTCCTCTCGCCGACGGGCACCGTAGACTCGGGCGAACAAGTGACACCAACAGTCGTCGTGCGCAACTTTGGGACCATCAGCGAGACGTTTCCGACGGCTCTCAGTATCGGCAGCAGCTTCAACCAGATGCTACCCGATACCCTTGCAGCAGGCGCAACCGACACGCTTCGATTCCCCATATGGACTGCCGAGCCGGTCGGAACATCCGCGGTCGTCTGCTTCACGGGTCTTACCGGCGACGAGAATCCGGCAAACAACACAGTCAGGGACTCGGTGGCGGTGCGACGGGCGCTGAATATCGACGTCGGCCCGGTCGAGATTCTGTCGCCTCCCGGTACTTCGGAGTCAGGCAGCGTGTACGTGCCGAGCGCGATGGTCCGCAACTACGGCCTGACTTCGGCGGTGTTTCCGGTGACCATGATCGTCGGTGCGGGCTACGCCCGGACGGCACAGGAGACTTTGGCAGCCGGTCTGGCTGACACGGTCGTGTTCCCGGCCTGGGTCGCCGAGCCGGTCGGACAGCTGGCCGTTACGTGCTTCACGGCATTGGTCGGGGACGAGGATGTGACCAACGATACGCTCAGAGACTCGGTGCGGGTGGTCGGTGCACCGGTGTCCGACGTTGGCGCGGTCGCGATTGTGGCTCCGGCCGGCGAGCTGCACACGGGCGACACGGTTATCCCACGGGCGCGAATCAGGAACTTCGGGAATACGGTGGAGCGGTTCTTTAACGTCCGGTTTCGGATTGGCACGAGCTACAACCGTACGGCGAATGAGGCGCAGACGTTGTATCCCGACTCGGTCGTGGAGATGACCTTCGCGCCTTGGGTTGCGGAGTCGGGCACATGGGCGGTCAGTTGTTCGACTATGCTTGTGAGTGACGCGAATCGGGCCAACGACAAGGTTACATCTTCGGCGCGGGTGTTCGAACAGGCGCTGCACATCGAGCCGGACCAGTCGGACCGGCTTGAGTTAGGCGAGGGCAAGACCTTCCAGTTCTATGCTCTCATCGATGGTGACACCGGAGGAGTTGTCGAAGTCGCGCGTCCGACTGCGCCGGTGGGCTGGGCTGTCCGGCTCTGTGATTCTGCCGGCGCCGACGAGCTGCCCGACACCGACGGTGACGGGATACCTGACCTTGGGTTCGTGGCGGCGGGCGAGTCGAGCCGGTTCTTGCTTGAAGTGCAGACGCCTTCTGGGTTGGCAGGTGACCCGGCGTCGCTCGCGCAACGGAAGTTCGTGATTGCCGGGCATCTGGGCAATGACTCGATGGTGGCCGATACCGCGCTTCTGGACCTGATTCTCGTGCCGGGCTTCTCGGTTCACAACTTCCCGAATCCACTCAGCACCAGCACCTCGTTTGTAATTGGCCTGCCCGCCGACGGCGAGGTGCGTTTGACCGTCTACACGCGGGCCGGGGAGAGGGTGTGCCGGGTGCTGGAGAACACGGACATGCCGGCCGGAGTCCACGCGGTGCCTTGGGATGCGGTCAACGACAATGGCCGGGCAGTCGCTCCCGGCACCTACGAGTACGTGCTCGACTACGTGCATCAGGGCAAGGCCGACCGGATCCGCAAACGGCTCGTAGTGACGAGGCAGTAGGGAATGAGCATGTCCGCAATGAGGACCGGCGTCCTACCGGTGTTCCGCGTCCTGCTGCCCGCGATCTGCCTGATTTCAGGAGGATTCGCTAAGCCGATGCACATGCCTCTTCCCGACTACCCAGACACGGTCATCGCGACGATTACCACCGGCGGATGGCCAATCGGTCCGGCTGCCACCTTGGACGGCCAGTACGTCTATGTTCCCGGGTTCAGGTCAGACTCGATCTATGTGATACGGGCATCAGACAACGCAATCGTTGCACGCTTTGCGATGGCCGGCCGCCCCACGGAGGCGAAACCCTCGCCTGACGGGCAGTACATGTACATCAGCAACACCAACGGTGCCAACGTCACCAAAGTCCGCCTTGCGGACAATCAAATCGTGCACCAGACGCAGATGCTGTCCGACCCGCTCTCGATGGCCTTCGTCCAGAACAATGAGCGAATGTACGTAACCATCTTCCGGGCCCGGGAGAACCACGTTGCCGTATTGCGCACTGCCGACGATTCACTGCTGCAGTACATCACGGTTGGCAGCGATCCATGGGGAATCGCCGCGACTGCCGACGGCCAGCGCTGCTACGTGTCGTGCGCGTACTCGGACACGGTGTACGTGCTGCGGACGTCAGATAACACGGTTGAATCGACGATCCCGGTTGAAGGTAATCCCCACGGCATCGCGCTATCTCCGGCCGAGGACCTGCTATATGTGGCCTGCAAGTACGCTCCCGACCTCAAAGCACCGAACCATCCGACTGCGGTCGTCCTACCGACTCACCAGACACACGCAGCGTATCAGGGCAACCAGTGCCTCAAGGTCATACGGCTGTCGGACCAGTCAGTGGTTGCCACTGTGCCTTTGGCCGACCCACCAGGCTCCTTGGCACTGCTGCCGAACGGAGAATACTTGTACATCTCGAGCTACGGCTTTAACTCCGTCACGATAATCCGGACCGCCGACTTCAGCGTGGTGAAGACTGTTACGACCGGGTACGCGTCCTCGGGCCTCGCCGTGCTGCCGGACGGTTCGGCGGTCTACGTCTCCGCCATGGACGAAGGTTGCGTCAGAGTGATAGGCAATGTCGACGTTGGCCCGGTCGCGATTCTCTCACCTGCGGGGACTGTGGATTCCGGCAACGTGTATCAGCCGCGCGCGGTTGTTCGCAACTTCGGGCCGGCCTCTGCGACGTTCCCGGTGTGGATGGTCATCGGTGCGGGCTATACCCAGATGATACAAGAGACGCTGGCTTCTCGTCTGACGGATACAGTTGTGTTTCCTTCTTGGACTGCCGGACCAGTCGGTTCGCTCCCGGTCACATGCTTCACGTCGCTCGCCGGGGACGAGGACCGAACCAATGACACCATCAGGGACTCGGTCCGCGTGGTCGGCCCGTCCCCGGGCGATGTCGGTCCCATCTCGATTCTGTCGCCGCCGCAAACCGCGGAATCCGGCGTCGTATATGTACCGACCGCGGCTGTCCGTAACTTTGGCCTGACCCCGGCGGTATTCCCAGTGACCATGGATATCGGTGCAGGCTACATTCGGGCAGTCGTGGAAACGCTGACGGTGGGTCTCACGGACACCGTTGTGTTTCCGCCCTGGACTGCAGAACCGGTAGGTCCGCTCACCATCGCGTGCTATACTTCGCTTGCAGGGGACGAGGACGCGACAAACGATACAATCAGAGATTCGGTTCGAGTGCTCCGTGTACCTGTGAACGATGTCGGCGCTACTGCGATTCTGTCGCCCTCAGGGGCTGTAGACTCGGGCAGCGTGTTCGTGCCGAGCGCAGTTGTCCGCAACTTCGGCCTTACACCGGCGGTATTCCCGGTGACGATGAACATCGGTACTGGCTACGCCGAGACAGCTAACGAAACGCTGGCGTCTGGGCTGGAGGACACGTTAGTGTTTCCACCCTGGACCGCCGGGCCAATGGGTACGCTCCCAATCACGTGCTTCACGTCGCTCCTCGGCGACGAAGACTCGACCAACGATACAATCGTGGACTCGGTCCAGGTGCTCCCGCCGCCGCGGCACGATGTCGGCGCTATTGCGATTGTCTCGCCGTCAGGCAGCGTGCGGGCCGGCGATACCGTGGTACCAAAGGCGAGAATCAGGAACTTCGGGAACCGGGTGGAGCGATACTTCGACGTTCAGTTCCAGATTGGCACGAGCTTCAACGAGAAGGTGAATGTAGCGGACGCGCTGTTGTCTGGTTCGGCAGCGGAGCTTGCATTTCCGCCCTGGGTGGCGGAGGCGGGCGACTGGGCCATCAGTTGTTCGACGATGCTTGGGAGTGATGTAGATAGCGCCAATGACAGGGTCAGTTCTTCGGTTCGGGTGTTTCCACAGTCGCTCGCGATTGAGCCGGACCAGTCGGACCGAATCGAGGCGGGCCAGAGCTGGACGTATCGGTTCTATGCTCTGATTCAGGGCGACACTGGCGGGGTCGTCGAGGTGGCGCGGCCGTCTGCACCGTCGGGCTGGAGTCTCAGGCTCGGCAACGCGACCGGCGCGGACGACCTGACCGACACCGATGGTGACGGAATCCCTGACCTTGGCTACGTGGCGCCGGGCGACTCGCGTTGGTTCTCGCTGGATGTGACCGCTCGGTCCGGGACGCAGGGAGACACAGCGTCGCTCGGTCAGGTCACAATCCCCGTGGCGGGACATGTGGCCGGCCGCACTGATATCGCCGACACGGCCGTCCTGAATCTCACTCTCTTGCCCGCATTCTCCGTCCACAACTTCCCGAACCCCTTCAGCACCAACACGTCGTTTGTCGTCGGCCTGCCGGATGACGGCAAGGCGAGCTTGACCATTTACACCCGGGCCGGGGAACGGGTCTGCCGGGTCCTTGAAAACACCAACCTGACGGCCGGAGTCCACGTCGAGCGTTGGGATGCAGTCAATGACAATGGTCGGCGAGTTGCGCCGGGCACGTATGAGTACCTGCTCGATTACGTGCACCAGGGCATCACCGACCGAATCCGTAAGAAGCTGGTTGTAACAAGGGAGTAAGACATGGGTAGCCTAGCCAGTATCGTCGTTCTCTTCAGTGTTGTCGGGTTCGGGCAACCGGGCACTTCGGTCATGCCGGTGCTGAGGATCGAGCAAGGGGTGCGTCTCGCCGCGATGGGCGGGGCCGGAATCGGAGCAGTCGATGATGCCAGCGCCATTTACTGGAACCCGGCCGGACTGGCCCGGGTGCGGGGTCAGCACTTTGCGCTTTCGCACCACGAGTGGTTTGCCGGTATCAGGGACGAGGTCGTCCATGCGGCGCTGCCATCGGGCTCGGGCGCGGTCGGACTCGGCCTGGCGTACAGCGGCGAACCGGGAATCGAGTTCTGGAACGAGCACAACGAGCCGGGCGACACATTCCGGACGTGGGACGGTGCGCTGTCAGCCGGCTACGGCCTGGCAGTTGCTCCTGACTACTACATCGGAGCCGCACTCAAGGGTTTCTATCAGAGCCTGTACACGTCGTCCGGCTACGGCGGGGCGGTCGACCTCGGGTTTGCGTGCCGGCCGCTGCCGCACCTCGGGCTGGGTGCTGTTGGTCGCAACATCGGCTTCGCGAAGTATGGAGCGGGCAGTGAGCGGATGCCCATTGAAGCCGGGGTGGGGGGCAGTTATGCGTTCGGGCCGGTCAATGCGGTGCTGGATGTTGTCGTGCCGCTGGACAATACGCCGTCGCTGCACGTCGGCGCCGAGTATCTGCCGGTCCCCGAGTTAGCAGTTCGGCTGGGCTACCAGACCGGCCCGCAGGACCTCGGTACGCTGGGAGCACTCAGCGGACTGACTGCCGGCCTCGGCGTGGGCGTGGGTCCGCTCAGTCTGGACTATGCCATAGCTCCCTATGGGAAGCTCGGAATAACTCACCGAATCGGGCTGGCAGCAGCACTGTCACCGAAGGGATCGGGAAGCGTCAGACTCAAGGTCGTCGACGGGACAAGCATGAATCCGCTGGCGGCAAGCGTGACCGCGACCGGAGTCAGCTCCTACAAAGGCCGGACCGGGATGACCGGTGAGCTCAGACTGACCCGACTTCCGGCCGGCGACCTCATCATCTACACCAACCGCGAGGGCTACCTGCCGAGGGTAGACTCGTTGTACATCGTCGGCCACGATGAGCAGAATGCGATAATCGCGCTCAGCCCGCTGACCTTTGGCGCCGTCACCGGCGTCGTTGCCGATGCGGAGACGCGCAAACCGGTCGGCGGCAACGTCGCCTACCGCGGGTCGGTGCGGGGCAGCACGACAGCCGATGCCGCGCTGGGCAGCTACGCGTTGCGCAGCCTGCCGGCCGGTCAGTATGACTTGACCGTGACCGGGCCGAGCGACGATTATCTCGCGCAGACGTGCACGCTGAAGGTCGAGCCGGGCCGGATTACCAAGAAGGACTTCTACCTGGTCAAGCGCCGCCAGACGATCGTGCTGCAAGGGGTGAACTTCGAAACCGGCAAAGCCGACCTCCTGCCCGAGTTCGACTCGGTGCTGGCTCGGGCCGGCGAGATTCTTCGGGCCAACCCAGGGATTACGGTTGAGCTGGCCGGCAACACCGACCCGCGTGAAATCGCGACCACCGAGTATCCGTCGAACTGGGAACTATCGCAGGCGCGGGCCGAGGCGGTGAAAGAGTATCTGGTTACGAAGTGGGGAATCGCGCCGGAGCGACTCACCGCCCACGGCTACGCCGACACGCAGCCGGTTGCTCCTAACAACACCGAAGCGGGCATGGCGAAGAACCGGCGGACCGAATTCCGGATAACCGGGCAGCAGTAGCTACTGGCCGGACCTCAGCCGGAGCTTGACCTTCCACAGGTCGAAGGTTTCGTCGTGCAGTTTCGGGGCGACGCTCAGCGGCGGTTGGCGGCCATCTATGTGTAGTGGTCGGGCGTGCCCCGAAGTACAATTCTCCCGTGGGGGCAGCGAACCGGAGACTGCCTGGAGGGTAGCAGTCGAAGAGGGAATAGACTAAGGTTTAGGTTGAGGCCAAGACGAAGGAATGAACTGAGGTTTGAACCGCCCTTCAAGAGGAGGTTTGAACCGGGCAATGAACGGAGCTTCTTCGCGAGCAAGGCGCGAACCAATGCGCAGAGCAATGTGCGAAGCAGTTTTCCGAGCAGTCTTGCGAGCATTGACCGAAGCGTTAGTTCGAGCCTTTGAAAGACCTCTTGAAGGACCTTCCTAGGGAACTTACAGATGAGCTTTCGGATGAGCTTTCAAGGGAGCTTTCATTGCAGCGTTGAGCTGCGAGTTTCCAGTTTCCAGTCACCAGTAGCGGAAGGCAGATGGCGGACGGCGGTTGTCGGTCAGGGCACCAACTAAAACGGTGAGCTTGCGGCCGATGAACTGCTTGAGGCTAGCGCGTGAGGTGGCGGTCGATGGATTGAATCGGCTATCTAGAGGACGCGGATTTCGATCTTGGAGAGCTTGGGCTGAAGACCCGGTACGTACCGGGGTACGACTTTGAGCGCCTCGGTCGGCAGTACGACGCGGCGACTCAACTCGGCTTGGATTACCCGGCAGCGTTCGGCCGAGAGTCGTTCCTGCTCGGTGTACACGTAGACCACGACCTGGTTCTTGAACTTCTCTTTGACTACGTTGGCCGCCTCGTCGAGGCGAGGGGCTGCCTGCTCAAGCAGTTGCGCGCCGCCTTCAGCGAAGATCTGGTCCGCAGCAATCGAGACAACCCACTCTTCGTCGACCTGCTGGACTAACCCGTTGACACGCTGAGGTGTGCCTGGAATCCGGGTCTGGTTGCCCGCCGCGTCGTAGGCGTTGAAGGTGAAGCTGTACACTTCGCCCGGAGCGATTGGTTCACCCGCGTCGGTTTTGCCGTCCCAAGTAATGACCCCAGGCGGCTGTCCTTTGTGCGCGATGCGGCGGACCGTCTCGCCGAGCGAATTAGACACCTCCAGATTCCAGGTCGCAACTCGCAGTTCGAAGGAGGGCAGGAAGACCATCATGTCGCCGTAGATGAAGTTGCGTTCGACCGGGATTCGCAGGTAGGAGGAATGGGCGAAATGCTGGGGGATGGTCATTGAGTCAAAGGAGTGGTAGAGCGCTTCATCAAGCACGTAGCTCTCCGGGGCCAGCAACTCGTTGACCGGAGCGAACGGGTCAATCTGCGGCGGGAAGTAGGGCTTCATGTCCTCGATCCTTACGTCGGTCTCGCCTTTGATAACTTCCTCGCCGATGGCGTGCTGGTCGCCGCCACGCGTGGACCGGGCAGCAGTGCTTTCGGGCCGGGCTGCCTCCGGCTCAGACCTGGTCGGAGCCGGGGCCAACTGGGCAAAGAGCAGGGTTGCGATGAGTAGCGTCATGTCCTCAAGACAGCACAAACTTGAACGTGATTGCGCCCCACTGGTCCTCAGTCCTGACGCCGGGACCGAGCGCCGCGAACTCCCATCCGCGCAGCGCGTCCACGACGACCTGGTCCAGGTCCGGGTAGCCGGAGCTGGACTCCACCGTCGGCGCACCCTTGACTTGGCCGTTGGGCTGGACCCAGATGCGTACGACCACGGTGCCGGAAACACGACGCTCGAGCGCCCACTTCGGATAGCGGGGTACCAGCTTCTTGGTGATCTCGCGCTGGGAAATCGGCCCGGCAACAGTGAAGTTCGTGCCGCGGGACACGGGTGCTTCCACTTTGGGCAGGTCCTGGCGCCCGACGGCCGGCAAGCTGCGGGCGGCGGGCTTGGCGAGTTCGCGGTGCTCAATCGTAAGCTGTGCGGCAGGTCGAGGAATTCCCGG
>CAZVCQ010000097.1:0-8818 GCA_964626085.1 uncultured bacterium | reverse complement strand
GGCGAGGGAGGAAGAAAAAAGCGCTAGTCGAGCACCAGCAGCCGGCGGACGCCGTCCAACCCCGTCCCTGGTCCTACGTCCTTCGTCCTTTGTCTTTCGTCCTCCGTGCTTGCCCTGACGAAGTACGTTCCCGGTCCGAGGTTCGACCTGCCAAACTGAACCCGCCGGCCTGAGCCGTCGAAGACATCAGCCTGCTCAATCCATGTCGGTAGGCCGGCACCGGTTCGCACCATGATGGTCCGCCCTTGTGCAGTGTACGGTTCGCGGTTCGCGGTCTGCGGTATGCGGTTCGCTGCATACGCCGTCGCAAGGTCCACCGCCCGCTTTGCGTTGACCAACCCGTAGCCGTACTGGATGTCGCGGCCGGCCACACCCATGTCAATCGCCGATGCACCTATAACGGCCCGCACCTCGGCTGCGGTCAGCCCCCAGTTCCGGGCCAGTATCAGTGCGGCCACTCCGGCGACTTCCGGCGAAGCCATCGACGTGCCGTCCGCCTGTCCGTACGCGCCGCCCGGCACACAGGAAATGATGGTCACGCCCGGGGCCACGACTTCCTGCTCCGGCCCGTAGTTCGAGAAGGTCGCGAGCCGCGAGTCAGGCGAACTCGCCCCCACGGCGATGCACTGGCTCAGAGCCGCGGGAAATCCGATGGCCTGATGTCCCTCGTTGCCCGACGCGACCACGATTACTACGCCGGCCTGCGCCGCGTATTGGCATGCCTGGTCCAGCGGCGTCGAGTTGGAGGAAGACGTGAGGCTCATGTTGATTACCCTCGCACCGTGGTCGGCCGCCCACCTCACACCCGATGCCACCACGTCAGTGGTGCCCGCACCGGAGTCGTTCAGCACGCGTACTGCCAGCAGCTGCGCGAGCGACCAGCCGGCGATTCCCTCATTGTTGTTCCGGGTCGCGGCGATGATACCGGCCACGTGCGTGCCGTGGAATGCCTCCGGAACGTTGATGTTGTCCGGCCGCGGGTCGTTGTCATTGCCGATGAAGTCGTAGCCAAGTTCGCCGGTCTTGAAGCTGGCGGCGAGGTCCGGATGCTGCCAGTCGCTGCCGTTGTCCACGACCGCAACCTTCACGTCCATCGAGCCGCCGACGACGTCCCAGGCCTGGTCCCCGTACATCACCCACTTGTCCCACTGGTAGGGAATGAAGTAGGGGTCGTTCGGCAAGCCGGTGGCAGTGACTCGTATGTCGGGCTCAAGATACCGGATGCCGCTTGTCCGCGACGCCGACTGAGCCAGTTGCCCATCCGGCGATTCACAGCCCTGCGAGAAGTAAGCCACGACGAAGCCCAAGGCATCATCGACCCGTACGACGCTGCCGCCCTGTTGTGCAATCCACGCGCGGGCAAGATCCGCGGCACCGGGCTCGAACCCGGCCACGAACCTGCCTGGGACCCGGGCCTCGGTCGGGCTGTTCCACGCCGACGGACGACCGGAGACCGAAGACCGGAGACCGGCACATTCTGCCGAGAGCATCAACTGCGCGGCCGAGAGCTCAGCCTGCCCGACCGGGACGAGCTCCGGCCGCGGGAACAGCGCAACTACAATCAATATCCAGTTCATTTCATTCTACTCCAGTACGAATCTAGCCCAGCACTTGACTGCAGAACTCGCAGCGTTGGCAAAGACGAGGTAGAACTTGCCAGACGCAGCAACGCCCTGCCGCATGCTCATCTGCGAGAAGTTATTCCGCTGGAACAAAGCGGTATACGACTGGTTCGCAATGTACTTCTGGTAGTTATCCGGGTCCAGCCACAGGAACATCGAGAGCGTGCCGCCGGCTACAACCTGGGCGTCGCCACTCAGCGTATCCCCGGCACTGGCATCAAAGGACACCACCTGCCGGCCTTGCGCCTGCACCTCCAATTCGCCGTGATACACGCTCCTCTGGCCGATAGCGGCAATCTCAACCGCAACCGTGTCGCTGTAGCCCTTGTTGCCGGACAGGTCATAGGCGATACAGCTCACGGAATGCCAGGTCCCCTCGGCCAGCCCGGAAACGTCCCAGCTTGCCGAGTAGGGCGAGAAGCTGTCGGCACTGACCCGCGAGCCGTCGGCGTAGAACTCGACCCGGTCTACTCCGATGCTATCGAAAGCCGTTGCGGCCAGCGGCACGACGCCGTTGACCGATGTTGAATCAGTCGGGCTTGTGAGCTGACAGGTCGGCGGGGTCGTATCAGTGCCGAGCAGGCTGTTCAGCAGGTCACAGCCGGCGAACAGGACCAGTGCAGCGAACGCAGATACGACGACCATAGGCTTTGGACAATGGACTATGGACGATGGACCAAGGACCAGGAACTTCCCACTTTGTCCTTTGTCCTTGGTCCTTGGGACTTTCCTAGAGTTCATGCTCTTCTCCAATCTCCGGAATCACGACATCGCGCACGCCGAGAGCCTTCAGTGGCTCGACCATGGCCTCGGCGGCCTCAAGCTCGGAGTGCACGATGAAGACCTTCTTCAGCCGGGGAACGTTCATCGCCTTCACATACTCGACCAGGGCATCGTGGTCCGCGTGCGCGCTGAACTCGTCCATCACCTCGACCTCGGCCCGCAGCGGATGCTCCTCGCCGTAAATCCGCACCATCGGCTGCCGTTCCGCAATCCGGCGACCAAGCGTGTTCTCGGCCTGGAAAGAAACGATCAGCACCAGGTTCTTCGGGTCTTCGACCGAGTGCTTCAAGTGGTGCAGCACCCGTCCCGCCTCGCACATCCCCGATGCCGAGATGATGATGCACGGCTCCTTGCTCAGGTTGAGCGCCTTCGATTCCTCGACCGACTCGACGTAGCGGAGCCCGGGGAAGTCGAACAGGTACTGGTGACCGTTGAGCATCTCGAGCGCCTCGGCGTCGTAGTACTGCGGGTAGTTCCGATAGACCTCGGTCACGCGGCTCGCCAGCGGCGAGTCGACATGCACCGGCACGGCGGGAATCCGGTTGCTCTGGCGCAGTCGGTTCAGGGTGTAGACGATCTCCTGCGACCGCTCGACCGCGAACGCGGGGATGACAATCCTGCCGCCGCGGGAGTAGACGCGGTTCACCACCTCGGCCAGACGTGTATCCACTTCCCGGTAATCGCCGTGCTTCCGGTTGCCGTACGTCCCTTCCATGATGAGGTAATCGGCCTCGGCGACCAGCACCGGGTCGTTGATTATCGGCATCTTCTTCCGGCCGAGGTCGCCGGTGAACAGCACGCGCTTCCCCTCGACTTCGAGGTCCACCAGCGCCGACCCGAGGATGTGCCCGGCATCGTGCAACACCACCTTGTACGGCCCAAGCTTGCGCACCTTCGCGTAGGGAATGCCCTCGATGTACTTGAGCGACTCCTCGGCATCCTTGACCGTGTACACCGGCTCCTTCGGCGGTTCGCCCTTCTCCCGCAGCTTCTTGTTCAGGTAGCGGATGTCGGATTCCTGGATGTGGGCCGAGTCCTCGACCAGCAACCGGGCCAGCGCCGCAGTTCCCTGAGTCATCAGAATCGGACCGCGGAACCCGTACTTCACGAGGTTGGGGATATTGCCGACGTGGTCGATGTGGGCGTGGCTGATGACACACCAGTTGACCTCGCGCGCTTTGAACGGGAAGCTCCGGTTGGTGTGCTCGGCCTCGGCGCGGTGCCCCTGGAAAAGGCCGCACTCGAGCAACAGCCGCTGCTTGCCGGACGTGAAAAGATGCTTTGAACCGGTCACCGTCCGCGTGCCGCCGCAGAACTTGATGTTCATGCGACCAGTCTCCTCACGGCCTTCAGGTTCCTCAGGTCATCCGCTGCCGAATCGCGTGGCGTCTCCATCACGGCCGGCAAGTTGCGAAGCAATGGGTGGTTGACTATTTCTCTCATACCCGCCTTTCCTATCTTGCCCTCGCCGATGTGCCAGTGTCGGTCCACCCGCGAGCCAAACTCGACCTTCGAGTCATTCAGATGGATCAAGTGAAGCCGGGAGATGCCGATGACCCGGTCGAACTCCCGCAGGGTCGCATCGAGGCCAACCTTTGTCCGGAACTCGTACCCGGCGGCGAAAGCGTGGGCCGTGTCGAGCACGACGCCGACCCGGTCCCGCTGCTCCACCCCGGCGATGACGGCAGCGACCTGCTCAAAGCGATAACCTACCTCCGAACCCATGCCCGCGGTGTTCTCGAACAGGAGCATCACGCTCTCCGGCGTGCCGGCAAGCACCGCGTCAACGTTCTTCACGGTCCGGGCAATGGCTGTCGCTTCCTTCGCGCCCAGCGCCTTGCCCATGTGGAGAGTCAGGAAACCCACGCCCAGCGCGGCACAGCGCTCGGCCTGCTTGACAAGCGCCTTGACTGAACGCTTCCCGTTGGCTCCGGCTGCCACCACGTTGGGCAGGTAGGGCGCGTGGACGAATATCGGCGAGATGCCGGAACCCTTCATGTCGGCGCGGAACCGGGCTACGTCCTCGGGGTCGAGCACGGCCACGGCCCAGCCGCGCGGGTTGGATGAGAACATCTGCATCGTCTCGCACTCGACCGCCCTGGCCCGCTCCAGGACCTTGCTGAAACCGCCGGACATTGACACGTGGAAACCGAATCTCACTGGGTGGTTAGATACTAAGTCAACGTGACCGAATGTCAAAAGGAGCAGTCGGCCCGGTCTCTACGCCGCCTTGTCGGCAGCGGGGTCGAAGCCAACATGGTGTAAGCGAGATACGTTGACACCCCAGCAGGGCGGGCTGAAACAGGTCGAACATGTCATTCTGAACCCTTTGCTCCCTGTCATGCTGAGAGCAGCGAAGCACCTTCGGTCCCGGCTCAAGGCAGGTTCCTTGAAGAATCATGGCTCCGAAGACTCTTCGCCTCGCGGCTCAGAGAAACAAGCTCATGTGATGCCGCCGGGTGTATAGAACCGTTAGCTACAGGACACTGGCTTCTTACCTACGGCATCGACCTACAGGGCATCAAGCGGGTCGATGTCGACCTTGGCTCTGACGCCGTCGGCCTCAAGCTGGGTCAGGGTCACCAGCCGGTCCAGCCGCACGTTGCGGTCCAGCTTGACCAGCACCTGCACGACATTCGCCCTGCCGCGCGCGGGAACCGGCCCCAGCGCTTCCGCGCCCCGAACTTGCCCCAGTTTTCGGCTCAGCCACTCGCCACGTTTCTCCGCCCCGGACCCGCGCCGAGCGCTCAATTCGACCAGCGCAAGTCGACGATAGGGCGGAAACCCCAGCTCTTCTCTGAGTTTCAGTTCCTGGTCAAGGAAACGTGCCACCTCCCCGGTGGCCGCGCACTGTACAGCTATGTCGTCGGGCCGCCGGGTTTGAAGCACAAGCGTGGCGCCGTGCTCGGCTGCGCGTCGAGAGAACGCGGAGAGCACCTGGAACGTCCGCTCGCGTGCCCGGAAGTCCGGGAGGCAGAGGTCGGCGTCCACCGACAGAGCAGCAACGACCCGCACGTGCTCCGGCCAGCGGAAACTCAACAGCGCCCGAGTACCGATGACGAACGACCCGGGCTCGACTGCTGCCTGCTCAACCGACTCGGTCATGACTGTCACGACCCTGGCATCAGGTAGCAGCCGGATCACCTCCTGCGCCGCCATCTCGATCCCCGGCGCCCTGAACCGGAAGTCCGGACTGCCGCAGACCGGGCACGCCTCCGGCGCAATGCTGGTCCGGCCGCAGTATCGGCAACAGAGGCTGCTACCGGAGAAGAGCACGAGTGAAACGGCGCAGTCCGGGCAAGTGAGCGGGCTGCCGCAGTCCCGACACACGACGTACCGGCTGAGTCCCCGGCGGTTGATGTACAAGACCGCTGACTCGCCGGCAGCGCTCGCCTCCTTGAGTTCGTTCACCAGCACCGGCGCGAGAACCGCGTCACGGTGCTTCCTCATATCGACCACAAGGGTATCAGGCAAGGCGGCCGAAATGGCTAAGTGGAAAGTGGAAATGGCGAAGTCGGACCTGGGACTTTCCACTTGGGACTTGGGGCTTTCCCCTTCAGACTTGGTACTTTCCCCTTGTGACTTTGCGGCGGGACTTTGCACCACCCGGTACTGGCCGCTATGCAGGTTCAGCCATGTTTCGGCTGACGGAGTTGGGTCGCAGAGCAGTACCGGACAATCGGCAAGTCTGGCCCGGGCAATCGCCACGTCTCGGGCATTGAAACGCGGGTGCCGCTCCTCCTTGAAGACCTTGTCGTGTTCATCCAGCACAACCATGCCGGAGATGTCGGGCACCGGGGCGAACACGGCGGAACGTACCCCGAGGATGAGCCTGCGCTCCGCTGAACGCAAATCACGCCAGACGCGCTTCCGCTCCGACACTTTCTGATCACCGTGGTAGAGAGTCGGCTCGATTCCGAACCTCGAACGCAACGCCCCCGCCCAAACGCCGGTCTCGGACTCAGGCATCAAGACTATCACGGTCCCGTGCTCGAGCCTCTCGGCGACGAAGCCGGCGACGATATCCTCTCGTGCATCCGAGCCGGTGTGGACGTATACGGAGAAGGAAGGAGGAAAGAGAAGGGATGAAGGATGAAGGTCGGACACCGCGGGACGAGGGACAAAGGACGTCGGACGAGTCTCGACTCCCGGGGCGGGCTTGGCCCGGCGCAGCCCGTACCCACAGATGCCGCGCGGCAGGGCCAAACCGAGGACCTCGCCCATGCAACCGAAGTAGTAGGCCCCGACCCAGCGCAGCAGGTGCAGAAGCCGCTCGTCGACCAGCCGCGGCTCAACGAGCTTCTCGACCGGCAGGGTCTTCGGCACCGGGCTGCGGGCAAGGACTCCCACCACGAGCCCTTTGACTTTCTTCCCGCGCAGGCGAACCTGGACGCAGGCGCCGGGTGCAAGTTCGGGGAAGCGCTCCGGCTCGAACTCGTAGGTGAGCTCATGCAGCCGGGTATGGGGCACCGCGATGTTGCAGTAGCGCTTTGTGCTCAACGCGTCACGCTTAACGCCGGAGGCTTCATGCCTCAGTAGCGGAGTTTGAGCTGGTAGCGAAGCGAGGTCCGGTATTGGTCGCCAGAGGTGCCTTCGGCGAGGATCTGGTTCTTGCGGTCTATGTAGTACTCGACCCGGAAGGAAGGGCTCAAGTCACCGGTGAAGCTCTGTGTATAGGACACGTACAGATTCCTGCCCACGTACTTACCCACGGTAACCCGTGTCTGCTCGCCGCTGTTCAGCAACCCGCTCTCGAATTCGAGGTAATCGAGATTCACGAATCCACGCGCCCGCTTCGACACCTGGGTCTGAAAGTAGCCGAGCAGCCGACTGGACAACAGGTTGGTGACCGCTTTCTGCTGGTCCATGGCCTGAAGCTGGTCCTGGGTCGCGTTCAGCGTCAGGTAGGAGATGATTTCAGTCTCGTCCCAGATCGGTGGCACGGACCGGAAGTCGAAACTCGGCTGCTCAAGGGTGCCCGTCAGCGTCAGGGAGATCGTGTCCGGAAGACCTGGCTCCTTCGATGCATTCCGGATCGGCATTCCGGCCGCTACATTGAACTCCGGGTTCAGGGTGTTGATGTTGTCGAACCGCACCGAACCGCTGCCCACGCGCAGGGTGTGGTCGAGGTAGTAGATGCTGCCCTGCCGCGAGGTCAGCTCGCCCGAGTAGAGCACATCATTGGTCGTCTTGCGCACCGTGAGGTCGCAGGCCAGCTCGATATCGGCAAGCTGGTTGCGGAACCAGATGTTGCGGTCGCCCCTGACCCGGACGTCGTAGGTGAGCAACGTATCCGGGGCCCCGGTTCCGCCGCCCGCGCTCTGGCCGAACCCGAATGCGACCAGCGCTTCCTCGACGTTCACCGTACCGGACAGCGAAAATGGCCTGCCAAATGTCCAATCGAGGTCGAGGCTGCCACCAATCACACCATATATCTCCGGCATCGGGTTGATAGTCGTACCGCTGAAATCGCCGTGGAACCGGAGCGAGTCAACCTGCCACTGCTGTCCGATGTCGACGAAACCCCTGACCAGCACGTTGCCGTGCTGGGACCTGCCGCTCAGCTTCTCGATGTTGATCCGGCCTCGGTCGAAGACCAGCTCGGCATTCACCCGGTCAAAGGTCGTCCCGATAATCGGGACTCCGAGCTGCGCCCGCGAGAGCCGCACCCGACCATCGAACGCCGGCTGCACCAGGCTGCCCTTGACCACCAGGTCGCCGTAGATGGTCCCCTGCCGCAACTCGATTATGGGCTTGAGATAGAACACGACCCAGACTCCGGGGTTGCGCAGCCTTGCTCTCAGGTCGGCAGCGCCCAGCTCGAAGCCACCCTCGGTCTTGTATTCGACCGAACCGGTAACGACGCTCGTTTCCGGCACCGCGCCGCTCTCCCGGTGAACCAACCAGAGATGGTCGATTTCTGCGCGCGTTCGGCTGAGACGAACCGTGCCTTGCACGCGATTCAGTTCGACGCCGGCGGCCGGAATGCGCAATTGTTCGGCATCAATGGCCACGTCAAACGAATCACTGCCGGCCACATTCAGGCTGGCAATACCGGACACGTCGAAGTCGAAGCCCAGAAGGGCCTTGAGTCGGGCGAGGTCCACCCGGCTCAGGGCCGCCTCAATCCAAGGCGGCTTCCCGGCTGCGCTGGCGAACGCCGCGCGCACGTCACCACCGGCCAGGCCGGCGGCGACGAACCGGACGTCAAGTGAGTCACGTCTGAGGCTGAGCTGGAGTGCATCATTGAAGGCCAACGCTTGTGCGCCGGTCCCGATCCGGAGCGCCGCGACGTCGATGCCGATACTGTCTCTTGCCAGCCGGGCGCGGCCGTCAGCCGCGACCTGGAACCCGGGCCGCCAGCCACAGTATCGGCATCGACGTCGCGGCGCTCCGGATCGGGACCGGCGCAC
>CAZVCQ010000096.1:0-8821 GCA_964626085.1 uncultured bacterium | reverse complement strand
CCAATACTAACATAGAACAGGACGCTTGTCAAGACTTTTCGGCCGGACTCCTAGGTCACTTGCTTTGGCTCTGCCGCGGCCACTCCGTCAGGCTGCGCCGCGGGTTTACCCCACCGGTTCCTGACGTCCAGGACACACGGGTTCAGAGCTCACGTCTGCATCTCGG
This sequence comes from uncultured bacterium, assembly GCA_964626085.1. GTDB lineage: Bacteria > Hydrothermota > Tepidihabitantia > Tepidihabitantales > Tepidihabitantaceae > UBA2258. The sequence goes on along the minus strand of CAZVCQ010000096.1, from coordinate 8,655 downwards.
CCCTCGATGGTGTATCCACGAGCGCGACACAGACTTCCCTTCTCGATAGTCCAGAACGCCCGGCATGCCAGCGGCCGCAGCCGATGCTGGATATACCGAAGCGGCCACGCGCAGGGTTTGTGCCAGCCGACGTCCTTCATCCGCCCACGGTTGGTCGTTGCCGCAAGCCACCAATGCTGTTGGGCTTGCTCCGATCTGGGTTACCGCGGTCCGCGGCACGGCCAGCGCTACGTTCCGGACATGCGTCCAGTCCGGCATGCGCGCTGCGGCCGCCAGGTGACGGATATTGCGGCACTGCCGCAACCTCCCCCATCGCGTCAAGGTAGGATGATGGAACGCCGAGCGGAACCGGGGCTGCTTGGCGCTAGTCACGATGAGCCTGACCGCGGCGCGGGGCTTGTATACTTCTACGTCTACAAGCAGCCGGGTCGGTTTTCGGGCCTATCTGCTTGTGGATTGTGGCTTTAGACCTGATCGGGGGAAACTGGCACCCCCACCTCCCGAATTGTCTGCGAAGTTGTCTGGACCGTCGTCTAGTCCTTCATCGGGAAGGCAACGTCGTACATCGTCTGCAGGACCGTCTCGGACGTCACCCTCCGGAATCCTCGGTCCGTGGTCTCACAGGGTACTCGGTCAGGAACGCGGCAGGTTGCGGCCGGGGTTGTGGACCGAGTCACCCGACCCGCAGTTCAGCACATTGCCCGGCACGCAGCGGAGGATGTGATTCCGCAGGTTTTCTGCCAGACTGCAGGCCACGTTGTCCCGCAGATCATCCGCTGGAAGCGGACGCGCCCGCCGAGCGAGCCGTTCGCGGAGAGTCGCCAGTCCGCTGGCGACAGGTGGGCTATGCCGGCAGGCCTTTGAGTACCTGCTGCATGGTCCGTTTGTACTGCCGCAGGGCAGCCCGGCCTTTCTTTGTGGCACGGAGCAGGGTCCGGGGAATCCGGTCCACGAACTCTTTGGTCACTTCGACGTAGCCCGCTTCTTCCAGCCGGGTCATGTGCGAGGAGAGGTTGCCGCCGGTCAGCCCGGTCTGGTTCTGCACGAAGAGGAAGTCCGCGCTCTCAAGTCCGACCAGCATGCCGAGGATGGCCAGCCGCGCCGGCTCGTGGACAACCCGGTCGATTTCGGCCAGGGGCTGGAGGTCCTGGTTCTCAGCTTCAGGCGCTGGCACCGGTCACCTCCGGTTTCGGGTGGCGGCGCAGGAAGAGGGAGAAGCAGGCTATGCCCGAAGCGAGCAGGAGAATACCGGGCAGCCCGAACATCAGCAGCAGCCCGTAGCGCAAGTCGGGGACGGCCACCGACACAAACACGGCGGTCACAATCACCCCGGCGTGGATATAGAACCGCGCGAATCCGGTTCGGCGCCCCATCAGGACAAGCGTGCCCGCGCCGGTCAGCACGAACAGCCGGAGGAACCACGCGATCATTGTCCCGGGCGGCTGCGTGCCCCGCCGGGCGGAAATGCCCAGCACGACGATCCCGGCGATCAGCAGGAGCATCAACGTTACCATCAGCACGATGGCCGGGCTGACGCGGCGGATGCGGGCGTAGCCGATGCGGGGATAGACGTACCGTTTCCTGAGCCCGCGGGCAATCAGCATCACGAATATCGGGAAGAGCGCGGGCCACCCGGCTACTTTCACTCCGGCCAGGTGGTCGAACCCGATGTAGAGCGCCGCGAACAGCAGGCCCAGCCCGAGGGCGATGTCGACGATGCCGTCTTCGTTCAGCGCCCGGTAGGCGCGGCGTTGCAGGTCGGAGAACTGGGGACTTTCGTTCTCGAGATCAGTGGCTGGCATTGGACACCTCCGTAGCTGGTTTTGGATAGAGCCTGATGAACCGGGCCAGGTAGCCGATTCCGATGGCGAGGACGATGGCCGGGCCGACGAGCAGGGGCCAGCCGCGCCCGAGCAGTTCGACCGCGAAGAACGACGCGCTGATGATAACCGCGATGACGTAGAGCCGGGGGAATTCCCAGAAGGCGGCCATGAGCGAGAGCACGGTCCAGACGAGCGTCGCGACGGTGAGAGCCGAGAGGAGCGGCGTCGGGGTAAACGCCGACGGGATCAGACGCATGAGCGCCGTCAGCAGCACGCCGGTCGCGAGGACAATGACGACGTTACGCCGGCGTTGCCTGCCCCGGGGACCGAACTTGACCCAGCCCAGCCGGGGAATGGTGATGCGCCGCTTGCCGACGCTGAACACGGCGATGCTCAGCACGACGCTCAGCGCATTGAGGCTGTAGTCCCAGCGGCGCGGGAGATGAAGCGTCACCGCCAGGCCGACGCCCAGGAACACGATGCCGAGCGCGATGTCCCACAGGCCGTCCTGGAATACGCTTCGCCACGCCCGGCGCTCGAAATCCCTGGTGTTACCTGCCATCGGACACCTCCGACGGGTTCTTCCGCGGGCGGGCCGCGGCCGCGCGGCGGCTGTTGCGCCCGGGCCGCGTGAAACGGCGGGCTGTATGGGCTGCCCCCTGACCCGCGCCGGTGCGACGCGGCCGGGGACGGGGCGGCGGAGAGGTGCTGACGACGACCTCAGGATTGATGACCATTGGCTTCCTCCTCGAATTACTTCGGCAACTTGCGCAGCGACGCGGTGCCGGCCCTGGTCCGGGCGACTCCGGCCGCACCCGGCGACATGGGTGTCCTGCCTTCGGGCTGTTCTGCTCTGCATATCACTTCGCGATACAAAGTGATTTGTGATAGCAACCCCTGCCCCACCTGTCAAGCTTGGATTGTGCAGGTTGGACGTTCGCTGGGTGTGCCTTGGGGGACGAGAGAAATCGGAAGTCAACCAGCAGAAACCAGAATGCCGACGCGGCCGAGCCGCGCAGCGGGCATTGAGGCGAGGGGCGGGCCGAAGCCCGCCCCTCAGACTATCGCTCGCCGATTACCGCTGAACTACCAGCTTCTGAGCGGCGGTGTATGCGCCGGCGTCAAGCCGGACAAGGTAGACGCCGCCGGACAGGTTTCGCAGGTCGAGCTGCACCGAGCCGTTCCGCGCCGCCGGTACGACCCGGCGGTAGACCGGTCGGCCGGCAACGTCGTAGAGGGTGACCTTCGCGTGCCCGGTCCCCGTCAGTCCGTAGCGGAGGGTGGCCGGGCCGGACCGAATCGGGTTGGGAGAGACGAGCAGCGCAGCGGGCGCGAGGCCCGTGCCGGTCGGCTCCGCAACCGCGACCGCAGACCACGGGCACATCACGCTGCGCGGGTCGATGTTCACCTCGCCGGAATCGTAGAGCGTCCGAGCGGCGGTAAACCGCTTGAAGGTAATCGGCGAGGTGCCGATCCAGGGGACGTAGTAGTAAGTCCCGTCCCAGGCGATGTTCCCGGTGCCGAAGGTGCCGGGCCCAACCTCCCATATCTGGTCTTCGGTGAGGCTGCCGCCGGTGAACCGGGCCGCGGCATATCCGTAGAAGACCTCGCTTTCACGGTCGGGCGAGGCCCAGACCGTGTCGTTGACCAGCGCGAAGCTGTAGCGGTCGCAGCTGATGTTCAGGGTCGTGGTATTGACGTAGGTACCGGTCATGGTGTACTTGTGCACGTCGGAGCCGTTCGGAACGAAAATGAAATTGCCGTCGGTCGCGCAGGCGTTATCACCCATGTGGGAGAGGTAGCTGTCGGTATAGGAACCGGTGGTCGTGCTGAACCGGCGCAGGGTGCTGTAGTATACTTCGTAGATGTAGTTGCCCAGCGGGTCCATGCAGGGGACGCTCTGATCTTCCTGGAAGATCATCGGCACCCGGTTCGATGGCGCCGGGTTGGCGCTTCTGCCCGCGCACATCAGGGCCGTGCCTGTGTACGCCTTGAAGTAGAGTGACTCCGCGCTCGGGGGCGGGTAGCCGTACCAGGGCGCGTTGAAGTAGCCGTTCGTGTCGCCGGCGCCGGTGAACACGAGCCCGCCGCCCGAACCCGGACCGCCCGGCGAGTAGACGACCCTCGGGAATGTGTTGAAGCCCCAGCCGATGTACCCGGACTGGTTTACCCAGGGGTCACCCAGGGCAGTCCAGGTGGCCGGCGCGCCGGCCGACGAGTAACCGAGCCACGCGTTGTCGGGTCCGGACAGGTCGATGTCGCAGTACGAGAGGTTGACGTAGGAGTTGCCGGCGGACGTGTAGTTCTTCAGGTCGACGTAGGCTTCGACGTGGCCGGTGCCGGCGACGGTGTCAGGTCCCACCCAGGTGAGCAGCGTGTCCGTGGCGTAGGCCGAGAACACGTCCCAGTCAGGAGAGCCGTTGTTGTTGTGCGTGTAGGCCAGCCAGACTGTGGTATTCGGCGGGGTCGTGAAGGCCGGCGCGATGCACGCGTCGTTGATGGGGAACGTATCCGGCCGGAAGTCGTAGAAGCGCCATGAGCCCGGGGAACCCCAGTTCGTGCTTGCACCCGTCTGCACCATTCCCTGCCATTGGTGCGGAGCCGGCACGGCACTCACGTAGCAGACTGAGCCCTGCCCGAACGCCATCCGCGGACGGAACTTGTTGGCTGACGCCTGCGTCTCTGCCCACGTGACGCCGTAGTCGGTAGACCGCATGATGTAACCCGCCGGCCAGCCACCGGTCTGCGCACCGTTGTAGGAAACGGCATAGAGCCAGTAGTCATCACCGTTGAAGTCGCGGCAGGCGGTGAAGTCGGTGACTGTGTCCGCCGGGGGGCGAACGTTCCAGCCGAGCAGGTCGAGCCCGTCTTTGGTGAGTCGTGCCACCTTGAGGTCGCCGTCGTTGGCCGGTACGTTCTCGAACACGTAGATGAACCCGGAGTCGCCCGGGCCGACCACCATCTCGATCTTGTCGATGATGTGCCGCGGCGGCCAGAAGAAGCCGCTGAGGGAGATCCAGTTCGCGCCGTGGTCGGTGGACTTGCATAGCCAGACCACCGAATCGGTCTGCGATGCGAAAGCCGCCCACAACGTGCCGTCCACTTCCCAGTCGGTCGCCGAGGCAGTCACCGCACCGGTGAGAATCGGCTGGTCGGGCGCGAGGCCGGGCCCGGTGCGCGCCGGCCCGGCAACAATCACGGGTGACGGTTGCGGCACGGCCTGCTGCTGCTGGATGAGCAGCGCCTGAACCTGCCGCTCGAGTTCCCGGGCTGCGGCGACGTCGCCGCGGGCAAGAGCGCTCTGCTCCTGCGCCTGCAGCGCAGCGATGTCCGGGCTGACGGGGGTACGGTTGACAGGTGAAACGCTGTACGCCGATGCCGGCGCCATCTGCACCGGCGGAGTTTCTGCTGTTGCGATGCCTGCAAGGCAGAGCATCGTGACTACCAGAACGGTCATTCCATGCACGGTTCCTCCCTTTTTCGCGGTCATGCGAACTCTGAATGTGACGTGCTTCATGGTACACGGGAAAGACCCGAATGCAATAGACCACCGCTCTGCCGGAGTCCGGCGGACAAGGCCAACCAGTCATTCCAGATTGGGCGCGGCCATCGGCCGCGCGGCGCCACATTCTCGATTCCAGGTTGACGATTGGACGCAGCGGCTTGACTTGCGACCCGCGCCCGGCACACTGTTGACATGAGGAGACACGCCCTAGCGCTTGCCGGGTTGCTGCTGTTCGCCTGCAGTTCGGGTCCGGGTATCGACACCGTGGCCGAACTGGCGGCTGCGCTGAAGAACCAGGGGGTGGCGTGGACATCGTCGGGGCCGGTCGAGCGGGCGCGCATCAGGCCGGCGCGGGTCGTCGATGAAGCGGTCGTGCTCGAGGGCGAGAACCTGCGCATTGAGGTGTACCGGGTCGAGAACAAGAAGTGGTTCAAGACCGCGGCGGTCGCGCTGCTCATGCGCCGTGGTTTCGAGGCGGAGGATTCCGGGACCGCGCTCGCCGACGTGCTCGTCCGGCACCCGTTCCTGGTCGCGGTGGTCGAGGAGCCGTCCGAGCGCCAGGTGCGCGAGGCAATCGGCCGCATCTTCCAGAAGGACGAGAAGAGCCGGTAACCGACGCCGGGGAAGTAGCCGCGCCCTCCGGACGCGAGTTTCCAGTTTCCAGGTGCCTGTCACCAGCCGAGACCCTTCCGCCGGGGTCAGAGCTTGTCCTGAGCAACCGACGATTCTTCGCTGCACTCAGAATGACAGCAGGCGCGAAGGGGCGGCTCGGCGTGGAAGGGCCATTCGGTCGGACTCATGGCGCGCAGCGCGTCACCCTCAATCCGCCGGTCCGCGTGCGCGGCTTGACTCCGCGGCGCAGAACCATAAAGTGACTGGAAGGTCGAACCGGCAGATAGCCGGAGTGGCCCGACAACCAAAGGAGGAACGATGAACGTCAGAACCGTAGTCGCGGCGCTACTCGTCGCCGCAGCCGTCCTTCTCGTCCCGGTGCAGGCTCAGGCCGGAGCCGCTGACCCGGGGAGCTATTTCGTGTCCGGCCAGCTCGGGTTCAACTACTATATCAAGAGCACGTCGCCGGAAGACTCGCCGGTCGAAGGGCTGGATTTGCTGTTCGCTCCCCGCGTTCTCTACTTCCCGACCAGGAGCATCGGCATCGGCGGCGAAGCGAATCTCTACACGTACTCCAACAGCTTCAAGCAGACGAATCTCGCCATCGGCCCGCGCGCCGCCTTCTACCTCATACCCGAAGGCAGCCACTACTCACGGAGCTGCTGCCTGACCCCACTCTTTGGCAACGGCTACTGGATGCCGTTCTTCGGCCTGTCGGTGTTGTACCTGATGGACCGAACCTCGTACACGGGCGGCTTCAGCTCGACCGCCTCCGGCTACCGGGCCCGCGCCGGCATCGGCGCGGCGCCGATGATCGGCGAGCACGGCACGGCCTTCCTCGAACTCGGGTTCCAGACCCAGTCGCTCAAGTACAGCGGAGCGACCACCAGCCAGAGCGACAGCAAGATCTACCTCGAAGGCGGTTTCGGCGCCTTCCTCTTCCGATAGTCCGGTCCGACTCTGACATGCCGGCCCTGCTCCCCAGGGCCGGCACGCCTGGTTTGTGAATTCCGGCGACGCAACGGATATTCCTGACGCGACGCCGCCGAAGGCAGGCGCTACCAGGGCCACAAAGGATCGGCAGGTCATTCCAGATCCGAGATCGGAGATTGATGGAACAAGAAATCCAGGAGTCGAGCGATGGTCATTCCAGAATGCAGATTGCAGTCTGCAGACTGACAGAAGCAAGATTCTAGGGGTCGAGCGAGAGAGGGAAAGGTGAGGGAGGTGAAGGATGAAAGAGGGCAGAAAGCAGAGGGCAAAGGCCGGAAGCCAAAACCGCTGATGACAGACTAGAATACAGAGATGCTGGCAGGCAAGTAGTCGAGGGACCGAGAGATTGGGCGGCGGCCTGGCCGGCGTGCTGCGGCTACGAGAGGGCCGGGGCAAACGGGTTGCGGAACCGGTCTGTCTGCCACGGACGCCGCGTGCGTATTTGGTCGATCCGGTCCAGCTCGTCGGCGATGCCATCGTCCGACAACCCGGCCTTTCTCAGCAGTCCCTGCATCTTCTCCCGACCCAGCAGATCATCACACCGGGACAGCCCGTAGAGCGCCTGGCGCGGACCGTTGGCCACGCCGGCGTCCACGAAGAACACCAGTGATTCCGCCAGGTACGGCACCGCCCGCTCGTACATGCGCTTGCTCGCCATGATTAGCCCGATGTTGCCCAGTTCAGTTGCCACGCCCAACCGATACCCGATCTCGTGGGCCAGCGCCAGCGCGGCTTCGTGAGACTTCAGCGCGCGGTCAGTATCACCCTTGACGCGGTACAGGCTGCCGATGTTACCGAGCTCGATTGCCACACCGAACTTGTAGCCGGCCTTGCGGGCGATCTCGACCGCTTCCGCGTAGCGTTCCAGTGCCTTGTCGGATTCGCCCCGGTCGCGGAGGATGCTGCCGATATTGCCCAGGCTGCTCGCCACTCCGGGCTGGTCCATGATTCGGCGCGATATCGCCAGCGCCTCTTCCTGTGATTTCAGCGCCGGGCCGAGTTCGCCCTTCTGGCGAAGGACATGCCCGATGTTGCCGAGGCAGAGCGCCTCGGTCTCCTGACTTCCGGATTCCCGGGCCAGGACCCGCGCGTCTCGGAAGAACTTGAGCGCAATGTCGAATTCTCCGAAGTAGCGGTGGATGACTCCGATGTTGTTGAAGGTCGCTGCCATGCCCTGCTTATCCCCGAGCTGCCGCGCAAGTCGGGCCGCGTCCTGGAATTCCCTAAGTGCGTCGCCCAGTCGCCCCTTCATGTAGAGGCACATACCGTGCTGGTTGAGCAGCGGGGCGAGCTGCTTCCCGTCCGCATTCGCGTGCGCCCGCTTGAAGTTATCGATGGCCTGGTCCCATTGGCACGCGGCCATGGCCGCGCGGCCGACCTCGAACGGCTGCCAGACGACTTGCTCTGAATCGTAAAGCGCTCCGTCGTACTCGGCCAGCCGGTCGACGTCGCGCACAATCACGTCCAGCCGCTTCCTAGATACCAGCGATTTCAACCAGCGCGGGAATTTTCGGCGTTGACGATAGATTGCTCGGCCGACTATGATAGCGGTACCGACGACGGCCACTGCTATCAACAGCAGCGCCGCCGGGTCGTTGCCTTCCAAGAAAGTTCCACCCATGCCTGAAATTATAGTCAGTTCTGGCCGCTGGTCAACCCGGAGAACTCGCCCTAGTCCCGACATTGGGACTTGATTTACGGTGGAAAGAAGAGGCCACTCTC
>CAZVCQ010000095.1:0-8848 GCA_964626085.1 uncultured bacterium | reverse complement strand
GCTAGGGCGCATGTAGACGGCTTCGGTCGGGCAATTCTGCATTCTGGTTTCTGGATTCTGACTTCTGGATTCTCCGAAGTCCGCCATTCCGCCCTCGGCGGCCTCGACCGCCAGCTCCGCCGCAAGTAACCCTGCCCGCCGTTCGCCCGTCTACCACACTTGACGCTCGGGTGGCTTGGGCTTGAGCCTGTGGCTTGATGCTTGCGGCTGTGACGAAGTCGCTCGGTGTGGCCCGATGTCCCTGACGCGCGGCGGATTCTAGTTCGTGTCGTGTCTTTGGAAATCCCCGGTGTTCTTCTACGGCCGGAGGACGTTGCCGCGTCCGTCGACCGTGACCATCTTGATGCGAACGGCGTCGGAGTCAGCCGTCGCGGCACGGTCGCGCTCGAGCCAGGCTAGTAGAGGCTGAACGTCCACCCAAGCGATGGTCAGCCCGTCATCGTCCGTCTTGAAGGTAGAGCAGTTCTCGTCGTTGATTGTGTCATCGAGAGTCCGGGTCCAAAGTGTGTCACCGCCCGCGTTGGCCCTCACAACGTAGACCTTCCAGTCTCCGACCGCGTGCATACCGGGGGCGAATGTACGCCCCGCTTTCCACCCGGACATGATGAATCCACCGTCGGCGGTCTGCCGCACCGTCCACCTACCCAGCCTTGGGCCATACGGACGCATCCAGAGCGTATCCCCGTTATGGTCCGTTCTGACCAGATATGTCCCAGGGCCAGGATTGGGTCCTTCGAACCAGGCCAAGACTACGAAGCCGCCGTCCTTGGTCTGCTGCACCGACCAGCCCTCGTCGTAGTCGAAGCCGCGTGCAGACCCCCAAGTGCGGGACCACAACACCTTTCCAGTATCATCTGTCCTCATAACATAGATGTCACCATCCGTCACGCCTGCCACTACGTACCCGCCGTCAGCGATCTGCTGAACGCAGTGCGCGTCCTCTCGGTATCCGTTACCGTAGGTCTCGCTCCAGAGTGAATCACCGTGCGCGTCGGTCTTGAGGAGATACACGGGCTTGCCGTTGGGACCATAGACGAAACCGGTGACGATGAAGCCGCCGTCAGTTGTCTGTTCGACGGCGGAGGGTGGATGGTGGTATCTACCGTAGGTCCGGCACCAAAGAGACTCACCCTGTTTGTTGACCCTGAGAAGATACGGATAGGAGTGACCAGGGCCGGACGGTTCCTCGCGGCCCCAGACCAGGAAGCCGCCGTCGTGGGTCCTCAGGGCCCGTAGGTCTCTGACCGGACGCCTTGCGCCGTATGTGCGTGACCACAACTGCCTGCCGGTGGTATTCGCGACCGTGGCTCCGACGCTCCGCCGGCGCGTCGCAGAAGACTCGTTGTAGCCGACGACGACGTATCCGCTGGGGTCGGCCAGCAGGCCTGCGCGGTACAGGGACAGACGGTCGGTCTGGAACGGAACGTGAACCTGGAAGGACGCGGGTGGCGCGGCAACCGCACCAGGCCCGCCGCTCTTGGCGCCGGCGCGGGCGGGTCGCGGGGCGCAGGCTACGAAGATGCTGAGCGCCGCCACTGCGAGGCCGACGCCTGGCTCCTTCTGCAGCCTAACGAGTCCCGTCATTCGCTAGATGCTAGGACTCGCGGGCGAAGGTGTCAAATGGCGGACGGGGCAGATGTCCGGGCGGAATTGGGGCGTGGCTCGATGCCCTCGACGCGCGTCCGAACCGTTTCGTGTCCCCGCTTCTTCCGTATCCACAAGCTCCCCCTGGAATGCAGCACTCACTACGCGGGCGGCGCCTGCGCGGTAGATTGCCCGAGTAGGGCGACGATTTCGGCAGCAACTCGTTTGACGTCCTCGTTTGTGTTCGTGCTGGATGCGAGTTCCTGAGCCCGTCTGCGGAAGTCATCTACCGCATCCTGTGGGATCGCTTGTCCGGCAACCAACTGCGGCCTGCCAATCAGAAGATCACGAATCCACGCTAGTTCCTTCGTGTTCTTCCTGGCCAGAGTCCCACGCAGCAGTCCCTGGAAGACATCTCGTCCGCGAGCTTCGAATGGAACGCCCCGTATCATGTCAGCTCCCATGCCCGCGATGAGCCTCTCCAGGGGTTGGCCGATGACCTCCGGCTCAAGAAGGGCTGACAAGACCGAGTGCCAGAACACCGTTTGCTGCTTGGAGGAGAGCAGCAGGTCCAGGCCAAGTGGTTCCTGTGCGAGCGTCGGTAGTGCTTTCCGGGCCAGACGGACCTCCTTGACGAGTTGCAGCAGTGGATCCTGGAAGTTCACGTCGAGTCCGACCTCTATGCTTCTGTTGCGTAGTCGGTGGGCTAGTCTCAGTCGACTGCCTGCTGAAGCCAGTTCCTTTGTCCACTCGTCCCTGTTCAGCTTGTGCAGTGACGTCACCGCAAGTCGGACAAAGTCCTGGACCGGCTGTAGGTCTTCGAGTGACAGCAGCTGGTTCAGCAGCGCTTGCGTGTCTTCGTCCAAGCCTCGCCTCTGAGCTTCAGCAAGCACACCTGCCAGCAAGCCCGACATCTCCTGGAATCTGATAAACGTATCTCGGTCAATGGCGCGTGCGAATACTGGGTAGTACGTCGTAGCCATTTCTGCCGTCAGTCTGCTCCTGCGGGCATCGTCGGCGACGAACTCTTTGACGACGGCAACTGGCAACCCATTTGGCATCTTCATTGCTGCAGAGTGCTCTAGGAATCTCGGGAGAGTGAGGTGACTTGTGATTCTGCGCACTAGTGGCTGCAGCACACCGGGCTGCTTCTGTGGTTCGTTGCAGAATTCCACGAATCGCGCGTAACCGCTCTGGCCGGCGCCTCCTGCACCCGCAGAGCCCGAATTCACTTTCTTCCAGATAAGTGTCGTCACCAACGTTGCAGCCAGGCCGACCTCTTTGGCGTCAAGCGCACGCTGCAGCTGAGCTGTGATGTATCCTCCGGATGCAAGCTGACCTGCAATCTGGTCGGCCCTAGCTTCGCCCCGCTTCGGTTCTGCCTCCAGGCCAATGTCGACGAGGGCTTGCGCGCATGCCTCGACGTTTGTGAGCAGAAGGCTCATGTTCTGCAGTCGCACGTACAGCTGATTGATCAGGGGTTCCCAGCTAGGTTCTGGCAGTGCGTGTATGGCCCGGCGAACTCCCTGTTGCCATTCGGCGGTAAGCTGGTTCTTCTCACACCGTTCAGCCAGGTACTGGGGCAGAGTCGCCGCCACCTTGAGGCTGGGTCGCATGTGGTCGCTGACTGCCAGAGAGGGTTCCGGTTTGAGTTCGTGCATCCCGCGCAGCACGGCTAGGTAGTACCCTTTGTCCCGTTCTATGCGGAATTCGCGCTTCACAACACCGGCCAGTCCAAGCTCAAGGAGCCCAGCAACCAGAACCGCAGTTCCCTTGGCCCAGTCTGCTATGATTGGGTTCAGTGACCCCAGCGAGTCGGTCGGGTCGGCTTCGTTGGCGTAGGCGCTGGCCGTGACGATCTCGAGCAGCTTCTTGGCAGTCGCTTCCTTGTCCCTAGCTTCTGGGTAGCGCATGACTGCGAGCAAGCCCGGCGCTGTTGTAGAGTTGACCCAGTATTGGGCCGTCGGCCGTATATTCAGAATGGCGTCCAGGACGGTGACTCGGGCTCCGCGCAAGAATGGAGATTCGTCGTCTGGAGGCAGTGCACGAGCGGCCTGGGACATCTCGGCGAACATGTGTTCTCTCTTCCACGAGACGGCAGATGCTCGTACCCGCTGTGAGCAGACATCCTTGCTTGCGTCATCCTTCAGCAACTGTCTCAGTTTCTCTGAGTCTCCGACACTCAGCGCGCGGTCTATGCCCCTGCCGTAGAGTACCGTGAGAGAGTCGTCTGCGGGGACGCCAAAGTGGAGCGCCGCGAGATTCCTCCGCCAGTCCGTAGCAGCTATGACCTCGGCGTCTGTAGTGGCGATGAACTGGTCGTCCTGTAGCTGATTTCCGTTGCGGGCGATTCGCCATTCGTGAACTGAATACAGCGCCATGTAGACCAAAGGTATGTCGTGCCCCCTGGCGATGTGAAGCGCCACGAGTCTGTTGATGAAGAGCTTGATGTCCCGTGGAGTAGGGCTCGCGTCGAAGCGTCCATACATGCTGAAGACTCGATAGACCCGGTCTGCAAGCAGGAAGTTCTCCACGCACGGTATCGCCTCCTGCAGTTTCCTGACGAAGTACTGCCGCCAATCGGCCTGCGTCTGAGGAGGAACGTGCAGTCTGACCGGGAAGGTCTTGTCCCGAAACGTGTCGCCGCACGACGGTGCGGAGTCACCGTCGTCGCGCCAGAGCTTGTGCAGCGCACTTGGGGCAAATGGGACCAGCATCCACACCCGGTTCATGGGCTCCTGCCTCTGGTCAAGACCCGCCTTGTCGAAGAACCCACTCACGGTTGCCCACGCCGCACGAGCCGTTTCTTCTTCGAGGCGGTCCAAGTTATCAATTACGACAATGAGCCTGCGCCGAGTGTCGGAGAGCGCGCTGTCGATGACCTCGTGGAAATAGTCGTGGAACTCAACAGGCGTTGGCTCAGGCGATCTGGTAGAAGTCGTAGATTCGTCCTCCACCACTTTTTGCATGAAAATGGCAGTCGCGTCATCGTGCTCGTGTCCCTTCCTGTTTCGCTTCCACCATCGGCGCGTCCAGAGTTGCAGATTCGGACGCCAGCTTAGCCACGCTGCGAGTGCGAGTAGCAGGGGAAGGAGCAAGAGAACGACACCAATCGCCAGCGGGTCAAGGCCGAGGAATCTCACCGGCTGGTCGACCTTTGAGCGAAGCGCCGACGTAACGAAGGCGAAACCCAACGGTAGGAACAGCAGAGACAGGCCTATGAACCGACCCCAACACGTGAGCCTCGGACTCTTTCTGGTGTCAGTGTGAACGACCCTGCTGGAAAGCTCCTTCCCTATCTCAGACTGCCTCTTGAGATCGCCCCAGCCCAGACCCTTGAGATGGGCTATCAGGAGTTCAAGGAATGACCTGCGGAGTGTGTCTCCCTGATAGGACCAGGAATCGTAAATGAACACGGTCGTTTGCTTGTCCTTCTCTAGCTCTTGCTTGACAAGCGACACAACGGTGGATTTTCCACTGCCCCAGCTGCCCTCCAGCATGACCGCCCGGCCAACTGGCTGACTCCGAATCAGGTTGCAGAGTGCTGTGGCGACCGGCTGTATGTTACCGAACTCATCTCCCGTCGCCGGGTCGTCGCTCAGCAGCCTAAGCTCGCTGAGCCGAGGACACGGGTCGGCAGGGAACTTGCGGGCGTTCTCTTCTACGCTGTCCATAACGGTAGACGGGGAAACTGACGGACACTTCCCTTGTTCGGAGCCTCCATCATAGGCAGACCAGACTCAGAGTCTGACATCGCTCGGATTGTAATGCTCGGGCAGGCCGGAGTCAACAGAACCGCAAGTGCTCAAGTGACCTAGTGGTCAAGTGGTCGAGTGAACAGAAAAGGGAGAAAGAGATCGAGGGATGCAGTGGTGGACACCAGATAGTTCAGAATTCAGAAACCAGATACCAGAATTCAGAATTGCGGGCGGAATGGCAATACGTCTGAATGCAGCAGTCCTGAACCTTGGCGGACTTGGCGAGCTTGGCGGTTATCCCCTTTCCGAGTGACGATTGTCGATTGTGGATTGACGGACGACTTAGCGACGAGTTCTGCGGCGTGGACGGTCGCGGGCGATGAAGTCCGAACCCGAACCGCTCTGACTGGACCGGCCGTCGTCCGTAATGAAGCCGATGCGCTTCTTCTTGGGCTCAGGCGGCTGCATGAGCTGTTTGATAGTGGCAAAGACCACCTGGAAGCTCCGGTCGTGCGTGGCCAGCTTGCGTTCGAGTTCAGCGAGTTTTATCGCGAGCTGTCGCTGGTCGGCCAGCATGCGGCGCATTCGGATGAACGCCCTAACCACGAAGACGCTGACATCAACCGCTCGCTTGGACCGCAGGACGCTCGCGAGCATTACAGTCCCGTGCTCCGTGAAGGCATACGGGCGACTTGACGAATGCCTGAGCGCCCTGAACCGGTCGCATTTTGCGACCAGTTCGTCCTTCTCGTCGAGTGTCAACTCGAACATGAACCCGTCGGGAAACCGGTCCCGGTTGCGCCGGACTTGTTCCTTCAGCCGGCGGGTCGTGACGCCGTAGACTTCGGCCAGATCGACGTCCAGCATGACACGCTCGCCACGTATCTCCAGAATCGCATTGTCTATCCGTTCAGCCGGAATCAGGTAGCCAGAGTTTTTGGGCGCGGCCACGGGCCAAGGATATCGGCGAGGGGTGCTGAGTCAAGGCGCGGCAGGCGATTCCTGACGCGCGGGCCGTAGGGGCAGTTCCGACAGCAGAGTGAGGGGAGAGGGATTAGGGGCTGGGGAACTGGGGCTAAGGACAATTCAGAAGTCAGAATGCAGATTGCAGACTTCAGATTGGGCGACGCAGCCCTTGGCGATCTTGGCGTCCTTGGCGGTTCTTCTTCCGCAGTGATGGTTGACCCCTACCGGAAATGGACTAGATTGAGCCGTGCTTGGCAGGCTTCTGTTCCGCTGGCGCGGCGTCATTGGCGTGCTCGCCTTCGGCGTCGTGTTCTGGCTAGCGAGGCCGACGTTCGGGTCGTGCCTGCTCGGCGTTCCGTTTCTGCTTGCTGGTCTCGCAGTCAGGTTCTGGGCTTCAGGCTACATCGGGATTGAGGGACGCGTGCATAAGATCGGCGCGAGGCAAAGGCTAGTGAGTGGGCCGTATCGTTTGCTCAGACATCCTCTCTACATCGGCAACTTCCTACTGGTTGCGGGGATGCTCGTTGCCCTGCTGCCCGCGCTTTGGCTGGGGGTGGTGGTGCTGGCGGGGTTCATCGTGGAGTATGGGATGATAGTGGCGGCGGAGGAGGCGGAGCTGGCCGGACTCGGACGCAATGCAAACTGCAGAATGCAAAATGCAAGAGGCAAAATGGGGGAAGGCGAAGGGCGGGAAGCGGATGGCGAGTCGTTCAGTCTCAGTCGCGCGATGTGTGAGTGGCGGACGTGGGTGGTGACAGGCGTCGCGTGGGGGCTGGCGGTGGTGAAGGCGCTGGCAAGGCGGTGAATGACGAAGTGGAAATGGCAAATGACCGGGCGGGGGTGGGACACGATCCCAATTCCTCAGCGGAATTGGGTCATATGTCCCTCACCGGCGGGGCAGGATTTCGAACTCGGCGGTCAGCGAGGCAGCGTGGCCATCGTTCCGGTCCCGGACACGACTGATGAGCAGGTACGGACCGGGCTTCAGGTCCATCGTGTGGATTCGTTCAACCGCGACGCCGGTCGGGCCGGTCCCGGTGACGTAGCGCCGAGCGATCGGTAGCACCGCTTTCTCGCGCGTTTCGCGCTGGACCAGTTCATAGTTCACTTCCGCGTTGTGGTTCCCGGCCGAGTCCTGTTTGAGGTGGTAAATCTCGTAGAGAACGTAGAACGACTGCCCACTGCGGACGCGCGGAACGACCAGCGGGACCGCGCGCGCCCAGTCAGGGCGGTTGAATTGCGGGCTCTGGTGTGTTGAGTCGACCAGCGAGTAGAAGAGCACGTCGGAAACCGGCTGGTCGCGCCGGGAGTAGTCAATCAGGTTCAGGTCTTGCACGGTTCGTGATGCTGCCTGGCCGTCGGCAGTGATGGCAGTGACCGTGAAGGTGTAGATGTCGGCCGGGAGGTTGAAGACCTCGCGGCCAACCGCGAAGTCTACGGTGGTCGTGTCGAGCGGCATGGGGCAGCTCAGCCAGTATGACCGGTGGGCGGGTGTGCCTTTGGCCCGCGGGGCAAGGTCGATTGTCACATTGATGAGCGGCTGCGATTGAGGCGGGAACTCGGCCATGATTGTTCGCAGCGGAATCCCGAACGCGAGTTCGACCTCGACCGTGTCGGCCCGCTGTCGGAGCCGGCCGAGTGAAATCTCGAGCCCGAGGCGCCGTGCGTCCATCGCCGGCTCGGGCGCCTTGCGTCCCATGTCGACCTCTTCAAGCGACGGCATGACGGTACCGTTGCCGTAGCGGCTTTCGCCGACGACCTTGTAGGCGGTGCCGGTTTTGACGAAGTCGAACTGGCGGCCGATGGAGTCGTATGACCAGATTTCCGCCGGGTTGACGAAGATGCGACAGGTTTCGGTTTCGATGGCGTGTGGTTCGTACTGCTCGCGGCGGGCCGGGCCGTAACGGATATAGGTGCGTACCCGGTCGTCGTTCAGCAGGTCGGTTGCGCCGAAGTAGGAGCGGGCATCGAGCGCGCGCCGGCGGTAGAAGGAGGAGGGAGAGGGGAGGAGGGCGGAGAGAGGAGCCGGCAGGCTCGGCGGGTTACGCCAGAACCAGTCAAGGTAGTCGGCCCGGGCGCGGGCGGTGCTGGACGACGCGTACTCCTGGGCCGCATCGGGCGCAATCGCGGCGAGAACAAGGTAGTTGAGTTTGTCTTCGTCGGAGAGCCGATCAGCGGGCGATGCCCGTCTGACCTGGGAGCAGGAGGAGAGGAGCAGAAGACAGATTGCAGAATGCAGAATGCAGATTGCAGATTGCAGACTGCTGGATCTCGGCCTAGTCATGCGAGCCCGGTCATTCCCTCACAGCATTGGTATCTTCACGCCCTGCTCGCGGGCGACTGCCTGCGCGTCTTCGTATCCGGCGTCGGCGTGGCGGGCGATGCCGGTTCCAGGGTCGTTGAGAAGCACCCGCTTCAGCCTATCGTCCATTGCGGGCGTGCCGTCGCAGACGATGACCTGGCCGGCGTGGATCGAATAGCCGATGCCGACCCCGCCGCCGTGGTGGATGGAAACCCAGGACGCGCCGGAGGCGACGTTCAGCATGGCATTGAGCAGCGGCCAGTCGGAAACGGCGTCCGAGCCGTCGAGCATCGCCTCC
>CAZVCQ010000094.1:0-8905 GCA_964626085.1 uncultured bacterium | reverse complement strand
AGTATCAGGAGGCTATTCAAAAGGTGAAGCGACTGCTGGACGAATGCGAGGCCGCAGGAGTATTGCTATGACTGAAACTGACCGACGGTATCAGGAACTCATTGAGAAACTGGAGAAGAACCCGGAGTACTGGGTCGAGTCCATGCGCTTCGACTTCGTTGAGGAAGTCGAGCGCATGATGGAAGAACGCGGCGTGAACCGGGCCGAACTGGCTCGGCGGCTGGACGCATCGCCGGCCTATGTCACGCAGATGTTCAAGGCGCTCTTCAACCCGACACTCCTCACGCTGGCCAAGATTGCGCTGGCGTTCGACGCACGAGTCGATCTCATGTTGGTTCCCAGAAATGCTCCTTCGGGCAAGCGTGCCGCTGCGGTCCCATCAACCCACCGCCGCGAGCGCCGGACCGAGTCCGTAGCTGCAGACCGGCGGCACTCGCGGGTCAGGCGGAGCGAATTCGTTGCCTCCGATAGGCCTGCTCGCGCCCGGCGGCAGGGAGGCAAGGAATGAGGGATGCGGAACGGAGTCGGCATTTCTTCCATCCTCCATCTTCCGTCCTCCCTCCTCCATCCTTCATCCGCCGCTGATGCAAGGCCAAATTCTCCTCCGTCCGCCATCGCACCACGGCCGCTTGACTTCGTTGGATAGTCGGGCTATATTGACTCAACCTAAGAAGGTGCAACTATGAGTACAGTCGAAGAGACCGTCAGACTTATGAAAGGTCTCCCCGACCAGCTCCAGGCTGAGGTGCGCGATTTCGTGAAGTCCCTGGTTTCTGGAGAGGAAAGCAAGGCCGTTGTGCAAGACCGAGACTGGACGAACCTCTCGCTGGCGGGTGCCATGCGAGAAATGGAGAACGAAGAAGGTCCGACCTATTCACCGTCCGACCTAAGAGAAGTGTTCTAGTGATGCGGCCAGGCCAGGTAGTGCTCTTTCGGTTTCCCCAGAGTGACCTGGATTCGGGCAAGCTCCGTCCGGCCCTGGTCATTGGCAAGCTGCCGGGCAGATTCGGCGATTGGCTCATCAGCATGGTGTCCTCGCAGGTTCGCCTCCAAGTCCCTGGGTTCGACGATGTAATTCGACAGGACGACGCCGACTATCCAGCGAGCGGGCTCAAGGCAGCAAGCCTGATTCGAGTTGGCCGACTGGCCGTCGCGGAAGAGCGCGTGTTTCTCGGGGCCATCGGCCAGGTTGCGCCGGAGAGATTGCAGCGCATCAAACGCCGATTGGCAGATTGGCTGATGACCTGAGATTCCGCCGCCCTCCCTTGTCCATCCGCTCTCTTCCATCCTCATTCCTCACTCCTCAGTCCTATTCTGCACCCGCCTCCGTCGCGCCTCCGTACTACAGGGCCATATAGTCATCGTTTTCGCGAAGATGGTCTCTTCCTTGCGCCTGTCTTCGTGGAAGATTCCCCTTCGGGGCATTTTGCATTTTGATATTTGCATTTTGCACTTTGACTTGCACGTCCTACGCGCGCTGTGCTCCGTCCTCAGGTCCTGACGTGGTTCCTCCATCCTCCGACCTCACTCTTCAGTCTCGTTCTCCAGTCGCCATCGCCTCCGCCGCGCCCCGCCGCAAGCGCATTGCCTCGCCTGTCCGCAACCCCGCCGGGAATGTCCAAGCGTGCCCTGAACCTTCAAGTCTGGCCGGCGGAAAGCGGAGCGCCGAGCTTGACTATGTTACCTTATAGGGTAGCATGATGTTGAGCCGTGAGGTATTGCGTTCCGGGTTGCGGTGCACCGTCTTCGCGTTGGTCGTTGATGGTCGGTCAGAGGCAGCGGAATGGCTGAACGAACTGCCGGACGACGAGTTCAGGAAGCTGATGGCGACCGTGACCCGGCTGGCGGCCGACGGGTTCATCCCGAACCAGCAGAAGTTCCGCCGACTCGAATCCGGCGTCTACGAACTCAAACTGCGGCACCCTCCGGTCAGGCTGTTCTGTTTCCAGCACGGCCCGGACTGGGTTTGCACACACGGCGACCGCAAACCGGGCAGCCGGGAGCTGCGGACACACGTCGCCAAGGTGAAAGCCCTGAGGCACCGCTTTATGGAGGAAAGAGAATGAGCATCGAGAGTATTGATAGGTTCCGAGAACGATCTCGCCAACTTGACAAAGACCCGCTATTCATCGCGGAACTGATGAAGCTGGCCTTCGCCGACGACCTGGTTCGGCTGCTTGAGGCCCGTGGTCTCAAGCGAACCGAGCTGGCCGAGAAGCTGGGCACGAATCGGGGCTACGTGACGCGCGTGCTCAACACCGAGTACAACCTGTCGGTCGAGACGATGGCGAAGATTGCCCTCGCGCTTGACGCCCGCATCTCGCTGCGGATGCTCCCGCGCGAGGAAGTCGAACGCCGCCCCCGTTCATCGGTTCCGTCCCGTACTGCGCGCCGGCGCGAACGGGTGCATGAGTTCGTCGCCTCCGACAAACCGGCCCGGCGCAAGGCGTAGCGCGCCCTAATGCCTCACGGCAAACCTGAGCTGACCCGAGTCGGAACGGACGAACGGCCCGCGTCTGACGTCCTTCTGCGCCTGACATCCCTACTGATGCAAGGCCAAATCCGGCCCGCCTGCTGCTGCGCGGGCAGGCCGAACCCGACGACTCCGTCGCGCCTCTGTACTACAAGGCCACAACATCCTCGTTTTCGCGAAGATGGTTTCTTCCTTGCGCCTGTCTTCGTGGAAGATTCCCATTCGGGGCATTTTGCATTTTGATATTTGCATTTTGCACTTTGACTTGCGCGTCCTACGCGCTGTGCTCCGTCCTCAGATCCTGACGTGAATCCTCCATCCTCCGATTTCCATCCTCTTCCCGGATTCCTCCCTCCTCATTCCTCAGTCCTCTCTCCTCTTCTCACCTCCGTCGCCCTCGCCTGCCCGCGGCCCGACGGTCAAACCGCTCGGCCCGCGCCGCGGGCGAATACGTCATGATCGTGGCCTTCACCGGCCTCCGCTTCTGCCAACTCTGGAAGTAACATGACTGAAGCGCTCCGGGCGCTTCGGATCGCATCGCGACGCAGCCGCGCCTGCATTCTGGTTTCCGATCTCTGATTTCTGAACCGGCCCTGCCCGCCACTTGACTCCCTGATTCCTCGACCCCTGGAACCCATCCTCTGTCGATCTGCAATCTACAATCCGCAATCTAGAATGTGACGGTCTGCCCCGACCTTGACAGGCCGAGCCCACCGGCTACGATTCGCCTGACATGCGGCGCGCGGAAGTCCTGCTCTCGCTGACTATCCTACTCGCCGCCATCATTGGCTGCACGCAGCGCCCGTCTCTTGAGGCAACGCTGCACTGGGAGAAAGAGCCATTCTATGTAGGGGTAGGTGCTGTGGACAGCGCTGCTCCGGTCGGCTTGATCCTCATCGATTGCGACATGGTCGTGCAACCGGTGAACCGACGTCTCCAAACCACAATAGGGTCGCCGTTCTTTGAGAGAGGGACGTTCACCGGTAATGACATAGCGGGAGCGATGGACGCTACGCACATCTGGGCCACGTGCAAACGGCACGACTCGCTCTTCGTGGTGGACGTGAGCCGAAGACGTTGGCTGTACGTAACGTGCGGTGTCGACCGGAGATCACCGTCTGGATGGGACGGCAGCATAAGCAACGTGTCCCTGCGAGACATCAACGCGGACAAGAAACTGGAAGCCGTAGTCGTCGTTCGGTCCGCGTTCGACACCGGGGGCCGGGGCGTCTACGTCCTCGACTGGGATTCGGGCAGGCTCCTGTGGTGTGTTCGGATCGGGCCCGTACCGCACCAACTCTTCCTTCGCGACATAGATGGCGATGGGCAGACCGAGATTCTCCTTGGTACACATGCCGTGGCTAATGGTGACTCGGCAAACGGCACCGATGACGCGCAAACCTACGTCATGCTGTTCAGCGCGGACGGACGAAGGCTGTGGACTCGACCGATTGGACGCTTTTCTTCATCACTATCGCTCTCGTGGCTCTCGGATTCGGCGAGTCGGTACCCTCCGATATTTGTGGCCGAGCTGGGCTCTCCAGCCGGCGACAGGGCCTGCGACAGCGTGTTCATCCTCGATTCGCGCGACGGTTCAGTGACCGCTCGCGCCCAGCACGGCACATACAATCAGATGCAGGCCGTCTTGTCAGGCGCTGAAGGAAACATGGACATACTGCTCGGCGGGAATGACGACACGCTGCGTCTGCTGGACGGAAGATCACTGAAGTGTAGTCTGAAGACGGCAATACGAGGAGGAATCTCGCTTTCGTATGCCGGTTGGAATGCTGTCAGCCGAAACCTGGCGATAATCCCAACGATGGATGGAAGGTTGCTAGTGGTAAACCCCGCGCTTGGAGTTCAATCCGAGATTCCGTCCGGTCAGATACAAATAATCTACCCGGTTTCGGAAACACCCATGCCTTGGTTCCTAGCGACGGGCACTTCAGGAGAACGCTCACTATGGCGCCTGTATAGCCTCGCCCCGACACCGTTCCTTCAGAGAAAGGTTAGCGCCGGTGTGCTGGTCGCAGTGGTGATGATGCTTGTTGCAGCATTCGGCGGAGTGCTGGCCGGAGTACGCTATCGCCAGACTCATGACATGCGGGCGGTGGTGCGTAGCCTGACCGGGCAGGCTGGGATACTGGAGATCGACAGCCGTGGCCGCGTCCGGCACGTAAACCCAAAGGGCCGCGAGCTGCTGAAGCTCGCCGGGGCGTCTGAGCGCGCCATGTTCGCGGGACCCCTCGCGCCACTTGGCGGCCCGGTACGGCCCGGCGCGGGACCACGCGAGTTGCCACTGTCCCTTTCCTCAGGCCAAACGCTGCTGGCCCGTGCGACACCGGTGAAGTCCGGCATCCTGCTCACGCTGGAAGACATCTCCACGGTCGAGTACCTGAAGCGTGTCTCCACGTGGGTCCCGGTGGCCCAGAAACTGGCGCACGACATCAAGAACCCGCTGACCGCAATCAGCCTGACCCTGCAGCGGGTGGAGAAGGCTGCCGGGCCTGAATCGCAACGCTATGTCGATAGCATGAAGGACGACATCGAGCGTCTGAAGAAGATGGCGGACGGATTTATGCGCCTGACCAAGCTCGAGCCGCCGAAGCTCGCGCCCGGCAGCGTCAACGACCTGGTACGCTCATGTCTTGCCAAGTTCGACAGCGTCAAGCCGCCCGGAATCACCTTTGTCTATGAGCTTGCGGATGACCTGCCGTCCGTGGCACTGGACCGCGACCAGATGGCTGCGGCCTGCTCCAACATCATCGAGAATTCCGTATCCGCGATGGGTGACTCCGGCGTCCTGACGATTCGGACCTCGCTGGCCGTCAGCCGTAAGCTGCTAGCCGTGAGCTTCTCTGACACCGGCAAGGGCATCCCAGAGCGCTACGTGAGCAAGGTTTTTGAACCTTACTTCACGCTCAAGCCGGGCGGGACCGGCCTCGGTATGGCGATCACCAAACGCATCATCGAAGACCACAAAGGGACGATTGCCATCCAAAGCAAGGAAGGTGAAGGGACGACGGTGACCATCGCGATGCCAACTGCATGATTGCGAAAGTAGGGACAGTCCCTCGGAGCGCCTGCGTCGGACTCGGCGCGGTACAGTCCCCATTTTCGCCGAAGCTGTGCAATCTGCGGAATCTGTGGAATCTGTGGATGCTCCTCTCCCCGCCTTGGTGTCTTGGTGGTGGTACTCCGCCGCGGCACGATTGCTGCATGAGACCGACCAGATGAAGCAGCGCATCCTAGTAGTTGACGACGACGCAAAGGTCCGTGCCCTTCTCGGCGAGATGTTGTCCGAGCAGGGCTACGAAGTGGTCGCTGCGGCTGACGGAACCGAAGCGCTCCAGCGCGTGGACGAGAACGACCTGAGCCTGGTCCTGCTCGACTTCCAGTTGCCAGACTTCGACGGGCTCAAGGTGCTCGAAGAGATAAGGAAGCGCAGGCCTGCCCTGCCGGTCGTGATGGTCTCGGGATTCGGGACCATCAAGCTGGCCGTGGAAGCGACCAAGCTCGGCGCATACGACTTCATCGAGAAGCCGCCCGACCCCAACCGCGTGGCCCTGGTCATCAAGAACGCGCTCGCACAAGATGCGCTGCGCAGGGAGGTCGAAACCCTGCGGGCCGAGACGCTCGGCCGCTACCAGATGGTCGGAACGTCGGTCCCGATGCAGCGGCTGTATGAGATGATTGACCGTGTAGCGCCATCGAGAGCCAGCATTCTCATCCTTGGTGAGAGTGGCGTGGGCAAGGAACTGACTGCGCGTGCGATACACCGCAAGAGCAATGCCGCGGGCGGGCCGTTCGTCCGTATCAACTGCGCTGCGATTCCGCAGGAGCTTATCGAAAGCGAACTCTTCGGCCACGAGAAGGGCGCGTTCACGGGTGCGGTTGCCCAGAAGCCGGGCAAGCTCGAACTTGCGGACAAGGGCACAGTCCTGCTCGATGAGATTGGCGACATGAACCTGTACGTGCAGGCGAAGCTGCTGCGGTTTCTGCAGGAAGGCGAGTTCGAGCGCGTGGGTGGTACAAAGACCCAGAAGGTCGAAGTGAGGGCGATCGCCGCCACCAACAAGAACCTGACCGACGAAATCAAGCAGCACCGGTTCCGCGAAGACCTGTATTTCCGCCTCAATGTTGTAACGCTGGTTGTCCCGCCGTTGCGCGAGCGGAAAGAGGACATCCCGGCACTGGGCGACCACTACCTTGAGAAGTACTGCGCCGAGCACGGTGTGCCGCGCAAGACGCTCGCGCCGGACGCGCTCAACCTACTCTCAAGCCAGCCGTGGCCCGGGAACGTCCGCGAGTTCGCCAACGTTGTCCAGCGCTGCGTTGTCCTGCTGCCACAGACCACGCTTGGTGCGCGCGACATCGCGCCCCTCATCTCCACCGAGCAGGCACCGGCCGGAGAAGAGACGGCACGACAGTCTTTGCGTGCCGCGCGGGACGAGTTCGACCGGAAGTACGTGCTTTCAGTGCTGGCTGACTGTCGCTGGAACATGACCGAAGCCGCCCGTATTCTCGTCATTGACCGCACGAGCCTCTATCGCCTGATGGATCGGCTCGGCATTTCCACCCCGCACAACTAGCCCGAACACTGACCGCGCTGTTGCGTTGACGCAACACTGCGCGTGGCGCAGACGCAACACTCTTATCGGCGTAGGACCGGCTACGACGCCTAAGTCGCGTTTCTCCGGCCAGTTCCTGGCTGGCACGCCCCTTGCTGTACTCCCCTCCGATGATGCATGTCAAACAAGACCCCGGCACAAGTCGCAGGTCCGTGCTTCATCCGGCTGCACCGAGCCGAGGTAGCGAACGTGGCCCCGAGGTGCGCGGGGCTCAAGTAACAAGTAAGGAGAAGGAGATGCCTAGAAACGTACTGAGTGCGAGGCTAGCCGTCATCGTGGTACTGCTGGTAATGTCGAGTGTCACACTCGGCGGTGCTTCGCCTGCTGGCGTTCCGGCTAGCGGGTACGGTCTGGTCACGACCTACCAACCGATCCCTGGCGTACCGATCGCAGGCGAGGCCAAGGTTGCCCGGGAAGCCGATGGATTGCCGTCGGCACGGTTCGTTCAGGACCCTGCCTCTGCCATCGCCGCGACCGATGCGATTGAAGCACATATGAGCCAAGAGCCGCCGAGCGTTGTCATGTCGGCGGAGACAGGAGCATTCGAGACCCGATTGCTCGGTCCGACCGGCTCGGAGAAAGCCGGCACGCGGGGACACCCCGACGGCCAACTGAAACAGGTACCACATCGCGTGTCCTCTTTGCCGTTTGTGGATCCCGGTCAGGACGTAAACGAACCCGAGGGAACTGACGGCTGCCTGAACCCGGCCCCGCTGGGTCAGCCCTTAGGTTGGGTAAAAGTGATGTCTGAGGGATTTGAGGGCATATTCCCGTCGGGCTCGTGGACAGTCACCGGAGACCCGTGCTGGGACGACCACAGTGCCTATGTGCGACGTGGCAGTTGGGCAGCCTACTGCGTGGACGGGGGCGCGCACCGAGTGTCGTGGCCGGGGCCATATCCGGCCAACACCCGCACTATCATGAAGTGGGGGCCGTTCAGCCTGTCCGGATGCGACGACGCAGAGATGACTCTGGACCGCATGGTCGCATGCGAAGTCGGGTACGACACGCTCAAGTATGGCTACTCGACGAACAACGGGAGTACGTGGAATTGGACGTATGCTGACGGACATCGCCCTTGGACCAGGGTAGTCAAGGACCTGTCAGGGGCCTGCGGGCAGAGCCAGGTCTGGATCGGGATGCTCTTCACAAGTGACGGGTCAGTGAATGACACCGGTGCGTGTATCGACAGCATTCTAGTTATGAAGCACACCCCGGACAACCAGCCCGACTTGACGTACTACACGCTCTCCGGCTGGGACTACCCGATCGTGCCGTCGAACAACACGGGAACGCACACGGTGCCGGCCACGCTGTACGCGGGTACGAACTACATCGACTGGTGCGGCAAGAACATCGGCACCGGGTCGACGGTCGACAGTTTCTGGACCTACCTGTACCGTGACGGAACGCCGTTGTCAGGCTGGCGTGTGCCCCCGGTGCCTGCGGATTGGTATTTCTACTTCGAAGACTTCTCAACAACGATAACCGCCGGCAGCCACACGCTGATGACGATGCAGGACTCAATGCGCGAGATCAGCGAGTCGAACGAGAACAACAATCGCTACTCGCGCACCTGGACATGGGTGAACCCGCCCCGGCCCGACCTCACGTACTACACGCCGTCCGGCTGGGATTACCCGATCGTGCCGTCGAACGTCACAGGCACGCACACGGTGCCGGCCACGTTGCGCTCTGGCACGAACTACATCGACTGGGCGTGCCGGAACTCAGGCACTGGAGCCACGACTTGGGGTGCCCCCGGTTCGATGGACACCTGTAGTGATGGGTGTAGCATGAA